>NZ_PNCT01000041.1:0-76733 GCF_005887365.1 Pseudoalteromonas sp. S3785
GTCATTATTTACACCACAGAGGACACAGAGGCGCTTCGCGCTACACAGAGAAACACAGTTATAAACAAGTAACTTCTCGGTGGTGACATAATCACTTTTTAAACGTGTCAACGGGGAATGAGTATGGCGCGTAGCTGGAGCGTACTTCGCGTTTGGTATTAAATTTTTCGCGGCATAAAGCCGCTGCTACTTATTAATCCCCTGTGTCAGGGTATTTGTAGGCTTAGAGCTTGCTCGCGCGAAAACACAAAATGAATAAAACCCCAGGTTAATAGGGTTTGTAAATGCGCTTAATAGCCGCCTTGTTATTTTTAATAAGGCGATTAATTACAGCAACCTCGTTAAGCGTTATTGTTTTTTTGCTCATTATAAAATGCACATTATTTACGTGAACAGGCGCTACTTGCTCAACCGGCAATATACCAGCGTAATTTTTAGTAAAGTAAGCGGCCACTAACGAATCATCCACTACAAAATCTACCCGCTTTTTATTAAGTAAAGCAAAGCGTTTATCGGCCTCGGAGGTAAGCACTATTTGCTCGCTATACTTTTCACTTAATACTTTAAATGCCTGCCCTAAATAGCTACCGCCATTAATACCCGTTGTTAAGCCTTTTTTAAAAAGCTGCTCTAAGGAGCTTATATTTGCCGAGTCAGTGTGTTGATACAACATCATAGCTTCTTCGCGGTAAGGCAAACTAAAGTGTGCGTACACCTCACGTTCGCGGGTTTTACTCGCCGCAAACATTAAATCTATACGGCCATGTTTTAACTCTTCCAGGGCACGTTGCGAGTTAGGTAATAAAGTAAAATTTATACAAAAGGGAGAGTCTTTAAAAATGGTTTTAATTACATCTATTTCAGAACCCGTTAAAGCATTATTTTTTAGTACAACATATGGCGGCCAATAGCGCTCGTTAGTGCCTACGTTAATTGTTTTATCACACGCCACCGCACTGACACAAAACAGCCCCAAACAGGCTACCCATATTACTAAATATATACGCAATTTACTCATTCAAATAACGCCTTAAGCGCCGCGTTCTTTTTTAAAATATGCGCGTTAATAATGTTAACCTCATCAAGCGTTACCGTTTTTTTGCTCAGCATTAAGTGTATTTGATCTTTATTTATAGCGGGTATAGTAGGGGCCGCAATTAAATTTTTACCCCGTTTACTTAAATAATTGCCTACTAGCTCGTCTTCTATTGCGTAATCTATACGTTGTTTATTAAGCATTTCAAAGCGCTTACTGGTTGCACTAGTGTACTCAATTTGTTTTTTATGGCTGTGTTTATACTGCTCAAACTCTTTGCCGTAATAGCTACCAAAATTAGCGCCGATGGTTAAACCTTGGTCAAAAATTTCGGCTAAGTTTTTAGCCTTATGTAAATTGTTTATATTTTCGTATAAACGCATAACCTCAGTGCGGTACGGCTTTGTAAAATGAACGTGTTTAGCGCGCTCATTGGTATAGCTGGCCGCCCAGCCTATGTCTATTCGGCCATAGCGCAGCTCGGTAAAGGCCCGTTTAGAATTAGGCAACAGTTTTACTTCAAAGCAAAAAGGCGAGTCTTTAAAAATAATATTTAATGCTTCTACCTCTTTACCCTGAAACTGCCCATTAATACCCATAACATAAGGCGGCCAAAAAGCATCATGCGAGGCAACCGTTAATGTTTTTTCGCAGGCAACCACACTCCAAGAAGCACTAAACAATACACACATTAATAAGGTTATTAATTTATTCATTAAAACTCTAAGGTACGTTTTTAATCATTATTTAAACAGTATAACCCAGCAAAACAATATAATAATGAATGAGACGTTAAAGTTGTAAAAAAATGTATCTAAAACCAAAGGGTTTACGGTTGAGAGTAATGATTAGTGCAAAATTCAATACAAACAGCGTATTAAGCATTTCATAGTTTATATTTTAGGGTTGCTAATCAAACACTGATAACACTATTTGTGTTATCTTTAATTCTCTAATTTAAGGACTGGTTAAATGATATATCTTGATTCAGCTGCTTCGCATCCGCTTCTTCCAGAAGTAAAAGTTGCTTTAATAGACGCCTTCGACAATTGTTATGCTAATTCCGCTTCCGGGCACCTTTTAGGTGAAGTTGCTTTGAAAAAGGTTGATGAAGTAAGAGAGGAATTTGCAGACATAATTGGAGCCTACCCAAGTGAAATAATCTTTACTAGCGGCGCTACAGAATCTAACAATATTGCCTTTAAGAGCCTTTTACTCAACAGTTCTCATCCTAAAGAAAAAAACCATATAGTAATAAGTGCGATTGAACATAAATGTATTTTTGCAATATGCGAGTATATGAAACTACAAGGTTTTGAAATATCTATAGTCATGCCTAACGGTGAAGGGATAATTGACCCAAAAAGTATAAAAGAAGCAATACGTCCTTCTACTGCTCTTGTTTCTGTAATGCACGTAAATAATGAGCTAGGGACTATAAACCCAATTACAGAAATTGGACAAATTTGTTTTGAAAACAAAGTTCTTTTTCATAGTGATGCAGCACAAAGTTTTGGAAAAACAGAGATAGATGTAGACGACATGAATTTAGATATTATGTCGTTTTCAGGCCACAAAATAGGGGGGCCAAAAGGTATAGGTGCGGTTTATATTCGGGACTTAAGAAAGAGAAATGTACAGCCAGTAATACACGGAGCAGGGCAGGAGCAAGGAGTAAGAGGCGGAACCGTTGCAGCACCTTTAGTCTTAGGATTTGGTGAGGCTATAAATTCTTTTCTACAATCCTATAAAAATTTGGCTAAGAGGCAAATACGAAATTACTTATTAGAACAGCTCGTTCAAGCGGGTATTTCTTTTACTGTAAATGGAAATGAAGAAGCGTTACCTCATATAGTTTCTCTTACATTACCTAAAACAAATATTGGTGTTTTAGTAAGAGATAATGAAGACACCTTTTGTTTAGCCCAAGGTTCAGCGTGTTCTTCTAGAGAAATAGAAGCCTCGCATGTTTTAACCGCATTAGGGTTAAGTCGTGAAGAGGCTGAGCATACTTTTCGTATAAGTTTTACAAATCAAATTACAACTAAAGAAATAGACCAATTAGTTAACGCTATAAAAAAAGCGGCTATTTAGCCGCTTTCATATTATTTATAACATGTTACACAGGCTCCACCGCCTTCTGCTTCATCATAAATATCATCTAGCTCATTAAACTCGCAGTAGCCTTCAAAGTCGCCTAGTAAAGCATTACGGCGCTTCTTTTTATTGAAGCGAGCTACTTTCTTCTCGTGATTTTCAATAATACGTTTTTGAACTTCAGGATCTTCTAATGTTTCTAGAGGCTGGCCTTGTCCCATCCAGTAAAAACGTTCCCCTACTGTGGTATTATTATCATCACCTTTTTCAAATGCTTTTGCTTCTTCAAACAAGTCAGGGTGCTTTTCCATAAGCTTTACCCATTCTATTTTTCTTTGGTAAAAACAAAATGTACAGCCAGAACGCGAGCGCCATTTATAATATTCAGGCAACTCCAAACCATTACGTTGCAATATATTTTCAATGTCACTCCTAACTATGCCGTGCTCTCTAAATGGAAAGACCGATTCTATAGGTTTTTCAATTGTCATATAACCAGAGCGATCAGGTTCATCAGCTCTAATGCCAACATAGTTTTTTATTTTATAGCCATCTTGTATAAAGCTATCTAGCCACTGCTCAAACGGCTTTAACTTCATTTGAACAGTACACCAACGGTCGCGCTGTGAGGGTAAATAATTACCATGCTCTTTTAGTAGGTGAGCAAAATCTTTTTCACCACGCCCTTCAATATTATTCAAAGAACGCGCATTCAATCTATTAATATAACCAAGCTTTTCCTCCAGCTGGTCAATAAACTCATTCGTTTCTGGCAGTTCATAGCCTGTATCAGTAAAAAAGTACTCTACATCTAGATCTGGGTAAGTTTCTTTAACAAATAGGGCCAAAGCACTACTGTCTTTACCGCCAGAGAGGCCTAAAACATGTTTAACTTTCTCTGTCATCTGCTACCTCAACTTCATTCTGATCCATCAAATTTGTTAGTAAATTGGTAAGTGCTGCAAGTTGCTTTTCTTTTGGCATTTTTGCAATAGCGTGTTCAATATTATTCACAGCTGTTTGAACGTCACCGTCAGCAGCTAAACCATGCTTAGTAAAGCTACTATATTCCTGATGGTTACCATCGTTATCTGTAGTTATAAAAGCAATGGGTTTAGACGAGCCTTGAGTATTAAAATTACTGAAAGATTCTATGCGCCTAAATTGTACACATAAATTTTGCAGTTCGTCTAATCCATTTCTTAAGTGCTTATCGGTCCAATTACGTTCAGGAACACCAGTTAAAATATTAATTACGAACTCGAATTTAGCTTTACCATCAATATACTGCGATAAGCGTTTAGCAAGATCTTTTACCTTAGGGCGCTTAGCTTCTTTTTCAACTAAATCACAGCGCTCTTTTAAGGTATTATTAAAATCTTCACCAAGCATGTTCACTATAATTTGTTTGAAGCCATTAAGTAGCATGTCATGCTGAGCACTTAGGTCTTCAATTGCAGTCTTTAGATATGAGCCTAGTTTTTCTTCAACTTCTGGGTCATCTTTTTTAAATCCAAAAACTGCAGGCAAGTCATCTAAAATAAGCTTATAAGGGTCGTTGGCAGCGATAACTTTATTTCTAAAATCCCTTGCTTGTTTAGTAAGTCCGTTTTCGGTTGAGCCAGTAAAGCTTTCACCACTTGTTTTCTTAACCCAAGTCGGCAGTTTATGAATTATTCCTACGATATGTTTAGCAATATTTAAAATAGCAGCCTCATTTTTAGCTTCACCTAAAGTGGCTTGTGCAAGGTTATCTAAAAGGTGACTTTGAATTTCTGATATTTCAAAATATCTAACTCCCGCTTCGCTCGGGTACTTATAGATTTTATTGACAAGCTCTTCATCAAGTTCAGGAATAAAAACGAACTGCTTCGTTGAGTCCCAATCGTAAAATGCTACCTGACCCTCTAAAGACTTTAAAAGTGCCAACCCATATATGCGGCATAATCCAGCTGTTAAACCATAGGGAGGTAACATCCACATTTCATAAAGCTCAGCCATGGTTACATGCTGTTTAGCTGAATTGTTCTTTATAAACTCAAATCCACTTTCAAATAAGGTATGCATTTGAGGGTTTGCAGCTATTGCCTGTTTAGACCAATTGCTTGGAAACAAATAACCTTCAGGTGTTTCACAATGCCACCCTTTACTTTTTAAACAAGAAAGGTAAAGGCCCTTTTCTGGTGGGAATGCTTTGTCATCAAAGCCTAAATCTTTTTCATCGCCATTTTCAAACATAGCATTCATTAATTTACGAATTGCGCTGTTTGCACTACCAGAGGGCTTAGAACGATTAACTAGCTCGTTTATAACAGGTGGTGACTTATGGAATATTTTATCAGCGATATTAGAGGCTATTGTGGCTAGAGGTTGTGCTGCTAATTTTTTACCGCAGTACGACCAGCTAGCATTTGTATAAGCATTCTGTATTTCGCTGTCTACATTCGCTTGGGCGAACTTTATTCGGCTTTCTAGTTCGTTTTTAGCAATTAAATCGTGTGTGATCTTTTTCTCTTCTTTTAAGATCTTACGAAGTGCTATTAACTCAATGGCTGCCGTTTTTAAATTAGTAAAGTCTTTGAGTGTACCTATTATTACAAACGGCATTTCTTTCGCGTTTTCTTTTAGAGTTTTAGCGACCTCAGGGTTTGTTGGTAAAACAAAGTATGTGAATGCATCGCCCGTTTTTGGTTTAGTTACAAACGTTTCAAATGCAGCGGTATCAAACTTATTTAATAATTTAGTAGTAGCCCAGCGCATAGTGCCGGTTTTATGGTAATGAGCTGTTGCTAAAATATTCTGTGGTGTAGCGCATGCTTCAGTCCAATCAACACCTTCACTAATAACCTCAATTTGCTCACTAATAAGGTTATTAATATCAATATCACTACCTTGAAACACAAACAAAGCATCGTGTTTCTGGCGATAAATAATTACAGTGCTTGCTTCTAGTTCTTTAATTGCATCATCAACGTCATTTGATTTATATCCACGACAAACAAAGTAGTCTTTAATAAAACTTCGTTTAGCATGTAACTGATGATGAAAGCCAAAAATAGTTAATAAAGCAATAACCTTAGTAATAGCAATATGGAGTTCGTCACCTTTTTGCTCAGCTCTATATATAGCATCAGAGCCTTCAAGCCATGCTTTACTGTCCTGCGAGGTAACAATTAAATGATGTAAATTATGGTAAAGGTAGTCCCAATACATTTCTGGTCGATAAAGATTTAGCTCTTCATTTAGCTCACAGTAATTTGAATCTAAAAACTCTCTAAAGCCAAACTTTTCGTGGGATGCTAAAAAGCCAAATAAGCTGCGTTCGTTTTGAGAAAAGCGACGACGAGATACAGGGCCAAGCAATAAACTCACTATAGGATCTAGTGGCAGTGTTGTGCTAAGTGCATGCTTGTTTTTATTTTGGTTTGTAAAAGCGCCGCTTACAGTACTAACTAAATCGGCGTATTTAGACTGTATTGCATCGGCTACCTTAGGTGCACGGTATATCGAATCACCTACTAGCGTTAAAGACTCATCAATCGATGGGTTAAAGCTTAAATCGCGGTAACGGCCTTGTACTTTGCTCCATTCTTTTTGAGTTTTAACATCTTTATTCTTAGCGTAGTCAGAAAACGCTTGATGTAAAAAGCCCATGAGCAAAACAGGTCTTTTTGCTTGTTGTACAATATCAGCCAAAGATTGAAATAAGTGTAAATCTTTGTTCTCACGAGATTGATAATCTAAGGCTTTACCCATTTCATCAAGTAAAATTAAAGTACCATCTTCATTTTCACTTGGTTTTTGTAAAAGCTTTTTTATTTCTGCTAAGCATTTATCATCGTCAAAGCTCGAGATTTCTTCTGAGTCAAAATCTTGATTAAATGCATTTAGCAAGCTAACCAAAATACTGTTTGCTGGTGCTTCTAAACCACAAACATGCTTAACAGTTTGCCAGCCATTTTCTAACGCAAAGCGCTCTTCAAAATTGGTAACAACGCTTTGAGAGCTGTTTAATTTTTTTAGTGCATAATTACGCTGCTTTAAATCTGTAGAAAGCAAGCATGATAAAAACAAAGCAACGGTAGATTTACCCGAACCATAAGGGCCTGTAATTGTAAATGCACGTTGTGTACTATTTTCAAATTCACGGCTAACGGTATCAAGTACATTTATAGCTGTACCGTGTAGTACAAACTCATCAATAAATGGAGAAAAATCAGTACTCTCGGTATCAATTCGTGTCGAACTTTTGTAGCGTTGATTTATTGTAATTAAAGATTCAGACATGTTATTTACCGTAGTACATTTTTAAGTAATCGATTGCATTATTTTTTATATCAGCAGATATATTTACTTGACGTAAGCCTAAAGAATCAACCCAAGTTACATTCTTATTTGTAAAGCCTTGTGCTTCATCTAACTTCTGTCCTAACCCAGACTCAGAGAGCCTAAATATTCTGCCAGGTGAGCAAGGTTTAGTAAGTAAAGAATCAAAATCAATAGTGCTTACATTAGAGTCTTTTGTTTCCTCATTAAAAAACTCAAGCAATGCATAAATAAATATTTCAACAGGTAGTTCAGGGCGTTCAACAAGGTTGCTTACATAAAAGCCGCCACCATTATCTTGTACTAAATTTAATTCAGCTAAAGGTGACGTAAAATGGTCTTCATCAACTTTTACAGCTTTTTTTGTTGTGCTATTTTTTTGTTTTTTGCTGTAAGTGTTTAAAAAGCAATCTACGTCTTTTTTTAATGTGCTTAGGTTACCTAATTCTGTTTTAACGAGGCGTTTTGCATCATCATAACAGTCACCTACTAGCTTACTTTTTTCAAAATATTGAACGTTAGAGTAGTTAAAAAAGTAACGATAGGCGGTTAGACTCATGTTGTTAAAGTTCAGCCAAAAATGAATAAGCCATACAGAACCAGGAAGCTCTAAAAAAGGGTCGTGTCCATCTACAGTTTTATCGCCAAATAAAAACGTTCCGTTATATGCTACAGAATGAGCTATTTCACCTTTGTTTATTTTTTCTATCACATTAGCCGACTCAGCCCAATACTGAATCGCCTTAACCATATTCTTGCCTACACCTAGTTCAACAATAGAGTGACGTATATTTTCTTCGTTAGAAGAAAAATTGCCTTTATTATTCAAGTGATTAATAGCTTTAAATAGCCATCCATAGCGTAAAGGGAAGGTGTCGTGCCCTGTAAATTTAGCTTTCATGCTTAAAACTGCTCCTGGAGAAATTGTCCAACGCCGCACATATTATACGGATTATTAGCTGAGAGAAAGCTCTAATTTTATAATTTACTGTTTATTTATACAGCTAGTATTGGTAAAAAACTTATCTTATGGGTTACAAATTTGTACCTTTCTTTGTATTATACATTTTTACTTATCTAATACTTTGATTTAGTGATAAAAGGTTGGGTTTTATATTGAAAGGGATATCAATGCTGACAAAAATTCTATCAAACTTTTCTGAGGACGAACTATTAAGTTTTCTTCCCAAAAATTCAATAAATTTCGCACTGCAACTTGATGCAAAAGATAATCAGATAACAGAAAACAACTCTTACAATAAAAACAAACTTGCAGGCATAGTTGCGAGTATAAAACAGGTCGACTTTATTTTTGACTCTCAATTACGAAATAAACTCATCGACCGTTTATCTGCAACGCAACTAGCCGAGCTATTTCCAAGCTTTGAACTTGAAGCAAAAAATGTTACTCCAAAATACTATGATGCGATAATAAGTTGGGCAAATGATAACCCTGAAAAGTTTGCTGAGTTACTAGGGCTTTCTGCATTGTATGAAAGTCAGCTAGAACAAGACAGTGGCTTAGAAAGCATATCTTGTATTGAGCCAAACTACGGTCTCTACCCATACCAGCGAGGTATTAGTAAACAGGTTTTTTCTCAGCTCGATCAAAATAAAAAACGAGTATTGATTCATTTGCCTACAGGGGCTGGTAAA
Source organism: Pseudoalteromonas sp. S3785 (assembly GCF_005887365.1). Taxonomy (NCBI): domain Bacteria; kingdom Pseudomonadati; phylum Pseudomonadota; class Gammaproteobacteria; order Alteromonadales; family Pseudoalteromonadaceae; genus Pseudoalteromonas; species Pseudoalteromonas sp. S3785. The sequence continues at coordinate 9,116 of NZ_PNCT01000041.1, forward strand.
ACACGTACCGCAATGAATATAGCTGCTGAACATCTCAGGCAATCTGAGAATAACTTAGTTTTGTGGTTAGCAGACAGGGAGGAGCTTTGTTCACAAGCTTACTCTGAATTTTCAAAAGCATGGCAGTCTTTGGGTAACCGTACCACTTCTCTTTATGGGTTTTATTCAAGTTCTACAGAAAGCCTAAGTGGTATTGACTCTGGCTTTGTAGTTGCTGGCTTACATAAATTTTTAAGTTTAAGAAAAAGTGACTCAAGGCAACTACAACTTTTATATAGCAAACTAGCTGAAAAAGTCACACTAGTTATTTTTGATGAAGCTCACAAAGCTGTTGCCCCTAAATTTCAAGAAGTGGTTCAAGACTTTATTGTTGATGAGGCGTTTCATGCTGACTTAATAGGTTTAACAGCAACCCCAGGAAGAAGCTATTCTGAGGATGGATTATCTGAAGAAGACGCTCGCCTAGCTAATTTTTTCTATAATAATAAAGTATCAATGCAAATCTCGGGCTATTTATCGCCGATAGATTACCTAGTAGAAAAAGGTTACTTAGCCAAAGCGAACTTTAAGTCGTTAAATTATGATCATTCAGGTATTGCTGCATACGAATTAAGGGATGCGGGCGGTGTTGAAACAATGACGACTTTAGCAAGTAACATAGAGCGTAATCGACAGATCTTAAATACAATTATTGATGAATGTAACCTTGGCTCACAAGTTATTGTTTTTGCGTGTACCGTAGAACACGGCATTAATTTGGCTACCGCGCTTGCCTATCAAGGTATAAAAGCAGCATCTATTGATAGTAAAAATGACACAGCCGAGAGCCGCAGAGCAAAAATAGCGCAATATAAAAATGGTGAGCTACAAGTTCTCGTTAATTTTAATGTACTAACGGCAGGGTTTGATGCCCCTAAAACTAACGTTACCATAATAGCTAAACCAATGAACTCCTTAGTACAGTATTTACAAATGGCGGGCCGTGCCATGAGGGGTTATAAAAGCGGCGGTAACAAAGAATGTAATATTTATACAGTGATGGATAACATACCTGAGTTTCAAAGTATTAGCCTCGCATTTGGTTATTGGAATGATATGTGGGCAGAAAAGGAAATAAGATAATGAGTAATAGATTTTTAAGTGCTGAGACCGTTATTGAGTCATTAAGGGATAATGGATATAACAATACTGCTTACGCTTTAGCAGAACTTATTGATAATAGTTTGCAAGCAACGGCCAACCGTGTAGAAGTTGGCTTTATAGAAGAGCAACTAAACGCCCGAAAAAATTATACCGTATCAGAAATTTCTCTATGGGATAATGGTGTCGGTATGGATATCGAGACACTTAGAGTTGCGATGCAATTTGGTGGTGGTACACACCGAAAAGATACTGGCGGTATGGGTAAATTTGGAATGGGATTACCAAATTCATCTATTTCACAGTGTAAGCGTGTTGATGTCTGGAGTTGGCAGGCCGGTGGAGCGCCTCATCACACTTATTTAGATGTAGATGAAATGAAAAGTGGTGCACTTGAAGAAGTGCCAATGCCTACAGCAAAAGCGATACCTTCTAAGTACGAAAAAGCATTTTTTACTAAAAAACCAGAATCTGGCACATTAATTATTTGGTCTAAGCTTGACCGCTTAAGCTGGAAAACGGGTAAATCTATTTATCGGCATTGCGAACATTTAGTAGGCCGTATGTATCGTAATTTCATTAGTGATGACAATATAAAAATAGAAAGCATTACTTATCGTAAATCAGCGGATGACAGGCTTGATGTTTACGATAAGGAAACTTTTAAAGCTAATGACCCAATGTACCTAAAAAAGAACACTTCACTACCAGAATTACCTGGTAGTTATAAGAATGAGGCTTTTTTTGAGAAAATGGATGAAGAAGTCATTTCTGTTGAATACATAGATGAAAACGGTGAACCTAAACGAGATGATGTAACCATTACTACCTCAATGGTTAAAAAGAATATATCAAATCGTATTTTAAAAGACACAGTTGGTAAGTTAGGTGGTACAACTTGGGGTAAACACTGTAGCAAAAATGTAGGTGTTTCAATAGTTCGAGCTAATAGAGAGCTAGTTTTAAGAGATTCATTCTTAACTTCAGCTTTAAGAGAGAGTAAAGGGCGCTTTATTGGTATTGAAGTGTCATTTCCGCCAACTCTAGATGCTGTCTTTGGAGTAACGAATAATAAACAAGATGCAATTCGTTTAATACCTTACGAGATGAAAACAATTTTTACACAAGCAGGCTTTGATTCTGAGCAAGAATATTTACGAGATTTAGAAGAGAATTCTGATTCATTACTTCAAGTACTTAAAGTGGTGGCAGTAATCAAAAAGCATGTATCAGCTTTAACTAAAGAGTTAGATACAATAAATGTTGAAGGCAAAGCTGTAAAAGGGGAAGAGCCTAAAACAGTGTCTGAAGGCGCAGCATCTAAAGCAACGCAGGGCTCTGCACATCGTGAAACTCATGGCCATAAAACTAAAGAAGAAGCCCCAAAAGAACTAAAGAAAGAGGATGTTGTTGATCACCTTAAAAAAGCAGGTGGAATGAGTGATGAAGAAGCTGAAGAAAAAGCTGAGCGACTTATCCTTACAGGAAACCGTTTTTTAATTGAAGACGTAGCACGAGATTCAGAAGCCTTTTTTGACGTATCAACGAGTAAAGGTTTAACGCTTGTATTATTCAATACCAACCACGTTTTTTATCAAAAGCTGGTCAGTAAGCTAGATGGTGATGAACTTGAAATTATGCAAACTACAATTGCAGGTTTTGCACGTGTGATGAATGAAACCACCGATGAACGAAGACTCGCTTATTTAAACACCATTCGCCGGGAGTGGGGCTTAGTCATTAGTGAGTTCCTGCAAGGCCCTGAAGATGACGAGTTGGACGACTTTTAATGTCGAGCTTAATCTCAAATACTGAGCTGACACTTCAGCTTGAAGAGTTATTACCTAGTTGCAATGATTTAACTATCATATCAGCTTTTATGACCCAACCAGCGACTCGCTGGTTGGGTCAATTAACTTCTAACCGCAAACCTAAAGTACAGTTGATAGGGCGTTTCACGCCAATTGATTTTGTAAAGGGTGCAAGTGACTTAAATGCACTCCGAGATTGTATTAACAACGGCTACCAAGTCAAAGCACTCGTAAACCTGCACGCAAAAATTTATCAAATTGATCACGATACTATTTTTAATGGTAGCGCTAATTTAACGGGTAAAGGGCTAGCCCTAGTTAACAACGGTAACTTAGAATCATGTAGTAGAGTAAATGCCTGTGAACAGTCTAAAGCATTCATTAATAAAATTGTTGAATCAGCAACTGAGTTAAGTATAAATACGCTTGATAAAATGCAGGCGTTTTTAGAGCAATGTGACGATACTAATGAGACTGAGTTACCCGCTGTATGGCCTGAAGAGATATTGCCACAAACAACAGAGCTGTTTGTATCAGATTTTCCGTTAAGTAAACCTGGCGTTAGTTTGAATGAATATCAACTCAATCCGTCATTATCCTTTGCTCAAATTGAGAATGCTAAAAGCGATTTCGTATTATCGTCAATTTTATTTAAGCAAACAAAGGCATACCGCTGGCTAAAAAAACAAATTATTGAAAACCAGTCAGCGCGTGACTTAGGTTTCGGACAAATCTCAAGGTTGCTTCATGATGCTTTAGCTGATGATCCAGCACCTTATAGACAAGAAATTAAAGATCTCCAAGCAAATTTGTATTTCTATTTGAAGCTCTATGCAAGCGACGAAATAGAAGTTTATATACCGGGTAGACGAAGTGAAGTTTTAAGAATAAATAAGGATAAAGATGGATACTTTACAAGAACTGTTTAAAAAAATAGAAGGTAATGAACTTATATTACCTGACTTTCAGAGAGATTATAAATGGACAACCGATAAACAGAGAAACTTATTAGCATCACTGTTACTTGAGTTTCCAATTGGTAGCTCACTTATTGTTGAAGGTAAGTCTAATCAATTTGCTTCACGTAAAATTGGAGACTTAACTCAGTCTGATATTAAAAGTGAATACAGTTGTGAGTATTTACTGGATGGCCAACAAAGAACTACAACTTTATTCAATGCGTTTAATAATGTGTATGCCTTAGCCAATGCTAATATTTCACCAGAAGATGAAGTGTCTTTAGCTCGAGAGAAAATGGCAGACTTCATAGCAAATAAAGCAAACTCAATGAAGCTAAGGTGGTTTTTAAGGATACCGTTAATTGATTCTAATAATGTATGCCCTGATATATTTAATGCATCTACATTACTTTTTAGTAATGATTATTTAGATGAATTTGAGCCCGATGAGATTGTAGATGCTATAGAGTGTTTTAAGTTTGATGAAAAAAACAATTTAGGTATTACTAAATGGTATTCGCCATTTTACGAAACTGTAGAAAAAGCTAAAGGGCTCACTAATAGGCAATTCGACACAAAATTAGTACAAAGTTGTTCAGAGGAAGGTTTGGTTCCACTTTATTTACTAGGGGAATCGAAAACTAATGGTCGTACATTAAAGAGAATACTAACCGAGATAGCTGAAAAAAATAGTCGCGCTTTATGGGATAGTCTAGGGGATAATATTGAAGACTACAGGAAGTACGATATTGGAGAGGTGTTACATGAGTTTAATTCATTTTCTGATATTTCAGCAGAAGGTGATGATAAAGATGAAATACTCAAGGAGGTCTTTACTGTACTTGCTGGACAATGGGTAGATAATGTTTATGAGCACCTTATACATAAAATATATTCTGACTATAAAATAACTTCAATTGTAACGACAGATATAATGAGAGCTATACCAATATTCTGCCATATAAACGAAGGTGGAATGAAGCTGGATGATTTTGATTTACTCTCTGCTCGAGCCGCTAAGAAATTAGAAGATGACATTAAGTCTTATTCATTGAGTCAAGTGGTTAGAGAAATAGTTAAAACACCATTGACTTTACCAGCAACATTAGCTTTTGGGGCAACTGATATTCTTGATGCTAAATTTAGCTTTGACAATTTAGACTCTATTGAAGATGGGATCCCTACTGGCTACTTGAAAACCTCTATTTTAGCTGTGTGTTCACTATTAAGTTACGGTAAGCAATGTGATTTTTTTGCAAATCAAGATGTTGAGCTTACAAAAGATAAAGCAAAATCTAAAGCGTTATTAAAACTAAGCACACAAGAAATTAGAGATAATATAGTAACGGCTACTACCGCTGTTCTAAGAGCTTTGGCATTTTTGAATATCACTTGCGGGGTAACGAATGCCAAAAAGTTACATTATACGTTGATGATACAGCCTATCGCATTCGCATTTACTAATGATAATTTTTGGAATGATAAAATAGCATTAGACAAAATCAAACTTTGGTATTTAACTAGTTTTTTTTCCGGAGCATATTTATATGATCAAAGTGCCGTTGTTATTAAAGATATAAATAATGTTTACCGTTGGTTGGAAGGAGCTACAGGAGCTGAGGTAAATAATAGATACTCCAAAGTTTTAAAAAATACAGAGTTTGCAGATAAAGATATTTTAACAATGCAAGGTGATGAGCCTCCAAGAGAAAGTTTAAAGGCTGGGGTTTTGCAATATGTTTTGTCGAAGAAACCATATGATTTCATTGAGGGTAATGTTAAAAGAGTTACGTCTTTTAATATTGTTGATACAACTGTGCATTTATCTGCGCAAAATAAAATACACGATCACCATTTAATTCCTGTTGATATAAGAAAAGAGCTAGGGGGAACTTCTGAGGTAATAAGAAATAACCCTAAACATATTTTAAATAGCCCTCTCAATAGAATTTTCATCTCAGATCAAGCAAATTTAAAAATTGGCTCTTTAGATCCCTCACGCTACTTTGAAAAACTTGGTGAGGCGGGGTCCTACAGTAAGCAAATTTTAGAAAGCAATTTGATACCAGAAAAATTTCAAGATATAAATACTGGCAAGTGTGAAGATCAAGATATTCTAGAAGTTATGCATGAAAGATTTGATCTTTTTAGTGATGCTCTTTATTCAGAAATGTTATCACTAAAAACAAGTGTTAGTTTAACTTAAAAAATCGGTAACCCTTAATCTTTAGTTGACTATGATTTATTAAGGTTAAAAATTGAGTGTAGGTAATATTACTATACTCAATATCATGTTTACTTAGCTCTTTATCAAGGCGTTTATTAAACGCCTTTTGTTTTTTGTAATCGTCAAACGTATCATCAATATAATCAATTTTATTAAGAAGTAACGGGCGTTTTTCTTCAATTATGTAATCAAAAAAATCAACGTCTTGCTCTGCCATTTTAATTTTAACTCGTTCTTTAAGCTGCGGAAGAGGGGAATCATAAAACCCTTCATAGCCAAGCAGGGTAACCTTACCTGAATGTATGTGAATTTTAATAAGCTGAATATCATCCAGCTCGCCATACATTTGTAGGGCTGCACCAATATACACGCGCAGTACAAGTGGCAATAAGGTGATAAAGTCTTTATGCAGTGTTAGTGCATGGGGCTGCTCATTTTCAAAGTCGATTTTACCTGCGGGTAATATCTTCTCAGCTTCTAGGCACAGTGATTCAATTAGCGCACTATCTGCAATTTGAAAAAGCAGCTCAGTGGCTTGGTGCTGCGCTATTTTGTATGTGTCGAAGAACGCTTTTATGTCACGTTTTAAGTCTTCAGGTTGTTGTGCGTAAGGCTTTCGCTTTTCAAACATGGCAAGTGCAAAGTAAAGTAGTAAATCTTCTTTTCGCATTGTTTCAGCTGCTTTTAGCTCGTCTTCTTCAAACCACTTTAAAACAAGTTGTAGGGCTTTTTTATTGGAGCCAATAACCTCTTTTATTTTGTCACTTTGCGCAAACTCATTGTTTGATGGGCAGCGGCCAAGGGTTAAACATGTAAGCCAGAACGATTCAAAAAGTTGCTGGTGTTGCGTAAATAAAATTCTCGCTTGTTCTTCATTAACAGGCTCAGGCGCTGTTAGGTGCTGCCATTTATAAGTACGTTTATGGCGGTTTTGCAAAAAGTGCTGTTCAAGCTGTTTATCTTTAAATATGTAATAAATGCCAGGGGCAACAGCAATCGCGTTATCGTCAACGCTCATTTCTATAAATGCCTTAAGCTCAGCCTGCGTATAGTATTTTTGAAAAGTATTACGGCTAGTTATTACACCATCTTTGTAAGGTTGAAACTGGCTAACGAGTGATTCGTTACCTAACATTGCAGATACAACCAATAACTTTTGTGAAAGATCCCATGCGCCAAGCAGAGCTTCTATTCGCTCATCACGGTCTTCTATTACATTAATTACAAAACCAATATTAACAATGTCAGAAATAACTTTATCTGCATCAGGGCGGTAATTTAAATCCCAACCTAAGGCATCTATTCCATGAGCCTCTAACTCTCGTAAATCGTCTCCTCTGCCGCAACCATAATCAAATATCGAATAATCGCCATTTAAAAAGCCGTTTTTAGCGAGTGTTTTTAAAGGGGCAGAAAGTTCATGCCGGACAATTGCCGTTAAATGTCGATCAATTGTCTTGTCATCCGTAGGACTTTGCACTGCAGAGCTACGAAATAAACGTCCATCAACTAGCTCGTACCCTTTTTTAGCGATTAAACGCTCCCACGAGCCTTTAAAGCCTATCATACGTGTGTTTTCGTATAAGCCTGCTTGTTCACCCTCAGCAGTTAAGTCACAAAATAATTGATAGTGTTTATTAGTTGGCGAAACCATGGTTTCTTTTCGGTGCAAAATAGGTGGGTTTTCGCTGTTGTCGTACTTAGTGATTTTATGACTAAGCTTTGCTAGATCTACAGTTACGCTTTGTTTTAATGCGGGGTAAGAATCTTCATAAAATGTAGGGTAACTTAAAAGTGAAAGCCTGAAGTCGTTTTTAAATAACTTTATTAGATCGTAATCGGCTTCATCAACTTTGAGTGCTTGGGCAACAACTTTTATAAACTTAACTAAATCGGCAGGTGCATCAGAAAACGCGTCTTTATGAAAATAAATAGCGTCAGGTAGCTTTTTGGCTATTTTTACTTTTTTTACAAGTTGCTTAAATTGCTCTGCGTTCATAGTTTAATAATTTGCTAAATGTAGTGCCTGCACTTTACAGGGGCTCAATGTATCCAAACTATATAGTTCATCTTGTTGATTTACAATGCAAGGGCACTCAGCAATATAGAAGTCGATTCCTTTTTCTGTTTTTATACTTCTCAAGTAAATAGGGACTATAGGCATCGACGAGGGCAGCTTTTGTAATAGGCTTAAACAGGGGTAAAGCAATTTGTGTTTTGCTAGTGAATCAAACTTATCGCCATGTTTTGCTTCTATTACAAATAAATGTTCTTTACCGTCTCGCTTAGCAACAAATACAGCATCGATTTCAACTTGGCCATTTATATGCTCAAGGGCAATATCTTCGTTAGCGAGTGGCTTAAAGTTAAACGTGAATGTACTTTGCCCCGTTGCTGGAACAACTATTGTTTTATCATCTTTTAAGTTAAGTGATTCAGCCATAAGCCCTGACGCTATAGCTAAATTAACTACGGAGGTTTCAGTAACTTTAGGCAGGAGCTGAAATGCAAATAAGCTTCTTATTGATACGTTTGGCAAAAATAGCTCTGGTTGTAATTGGCCAAACAGCGCTTGATCGTTAAAAAAGAAATCGTTTATATCATTTGATTTTACAAGTGAAAAATAAGTTTGATTATCACCTGAGCGAGAGCCAAGCCTCAGCACCATCGTATTTTGCTCTTTTAAAAGCTTTGGCAGCTTTTTTATAGAATCTATAGATATTGTCGCTGCTGTATTAGCTTTTAAATTATTGGTACTTAAATATTTTTGAAAGCCTTGAGGAGGAGATACTTTTTGCTCATTGGCTTGCATTTCTTGCAGTAAATTATGAAATATCACTTATTCATCCTTGACTTCAAAATAATAAAAGTACGCGCGTCCGCGCTTTTCAAACTTAAGCTCGCCACGTTCACGACGATGCATTAACTCGCAGTCTGTTATTTTAAGATGTTTTAGGGCTTCTTTACTTGAAAGCCATTTTCCCTTTTGCTCTTGATTGGTCATTAAACTTACTCAAATTATGTAAAAATTTAATCGATGTTTAATTTTTTGCAGCGTATGCTTTTTTTTGAGCTTCTAAGTTGAAGAGCATATCTATATCAAAACCAAAATGATGGCTCAATTTAGCCGCTAAGCTAATGCTTAAATCTGAGCCATTAAAAAAACGACTTAGTGTTGATGGATTAACCCCCATTTTATCGGCGGCGGTGCTTGAGTTTATGCCTTTACTGTTAAGTTTGCGTTTAACAATTGAAGATGCCCCTGTTGGTGCAGAAAGTACGCCTATTAAATCTTTGTTTATATTCATGTAATTATGCCTTTCTATAGATATTGGTAACTTAATCAGCAAGGGCTTTTAACCCATATAGTTATTTTCTTTGTTGTTAGATATAAATCATACAAAATAGTTAAGTACAAACGAAAGCTCTTTTGCGTCTGTAACCTTAATGCCTCGGTAAACTTAAACGCGACAGTTAAGACATCCCCCGTGATCACATCCGAAATTGAATTAATGATGAGTAATAGCAGCGCATGGATGCGCGTTAAGTGATGCTTACACACGGACGTGTTTCATCGCGTTTACGTTCATATCATTAATTTAAATTGAGGAGATGGTGTGATCCTCGGGGCGCCGAGAGATTCCAAAGAGAAGTCGGCGTCTACTTCTCCTTGGTTGCCATCGCCAACGCGATATAAGTAAATTATTTCAAAAGCTTCGTTTTTCGCGCGAGCAAGCTGTGCGCCTACGTCGAGTTTTAACAGAACACTTTGATATAACCTGTAGACGCGCAACTTGTTGGCGTTATAAAAGCAGGGCAATATTTAATGCACTGCTAACCTTAAATAGGTACACTTATTTGAGGTGTTATTTAAAGGAGTGAATAATGAATAAATGGATTTTAGTTTTGCTTAGTTTTATTTCAACGTACGCTTATGCAAGCGAGGCTTACACGCAAAGTAAGTGCGCAAGCATAAAAAAGGAGCGTGAATCTATTCGCTCTCAATTTAGGCAAGGTTATAGCGTTAAAAAAGGTGAGCGATTAACGGCTCGCGACAAAGTGTTGTTTAGCCAATTGGCAAAGCACTGCAATAAATCTAAAAAGAGTAATCACTCATACCGTCCACATGCAACACGTTCAGTAAATACCAACTGGTTACTTAATCAAAAGGTATCAAACATGACTTTGCACAGTGCCAGCTATAAAAACAAAGCTAAGCTTGAGGCGTGGTCTAAATTTTATAAACTACCTAAGCGGTGTCGTAAAAAAGAAATGGAAACAAGCGATTTTGTTTGGTGTAGCGAGTACAGAGTGGCGCAAAAGCAAGTATTTGAAACCCAATGGCAGGGCCGCCCGTAGTTATGTTTAATACTAAGCTTCGCATAGTATTTATGTTTGTTGTGATGCTTATTGCATCAGCGCTTATAGCTAATCATTTTACAGGGCGAGTGTTTAACTATCACGACCCTATAGGTGAAGTTATGCGTATTTACAACGATTTAAACGTAACTCAGCCAAGTAAGCCATTAGCTAAATCACAAACCGTAACCCCTATAAAAACGCCAGCGAGCAGCTCTTTTGTACCTGCACGGAACCACTCGCCTCAAGCAGATAAAACACAATGTACAGATGTATCATTAGGCGAGGTAAAATATAAACGTAACGGCGATATATACACTTGGACCGATAAGGCGGGTATTGCACATTTCAGCGATACTAAGCCTAACTTTGCTGTAGCAACGTACGAGAGTAATTTTTCTGAGCCGCTGGATTATTTTGACCTTACTTTAAACACACCTAATTTGCCGCCTTCATTTAGTCAAAAGCTACAAGTAAAACTCAATACCGTATTTAAGGTGTATGGACAAATTATTGGCACGCATGCCTTAAAAAAAGTAAAGCTAAATTTAACGGTATTACCTAACCGTAGGGCTTATAACGCCGCTATTATGAACAATGGCGGCAACCCAGAAAATACAGCAGGAATGTATTTTCATGCAACTAACTCTGCGTTTATTAATTTTAGTGGCGAACAAAACACCATGAGAACGGCAGTGCACGAAGCAGTGCATGCCATTAATAAAGCAGTTTTAGGGTACACGCCTAGGTGGTTAAATGAAGGGTTTGCTGAGTATTTTGAGTTTACCCATAACAATATGCAAACTGCTATTGTAGAGCCAAATCAAACCTGGGTACGTAATAATAAGCTTACTAAAAACGTGTTTAGACTTAATCGGTTAACTGGATTAAATAGTACGTGGCAAAAAGGCGACAGCAGTATGCTTTACGCTAGTAGCTGGGCTGCAATTTATTTTTTAATGGATACCCAATCAGGCAGAGTATTACTTAAAAATATTATGCTGGCAGAGCAGAAAAACCCCTGTAACAAGCTTTCGAAAGATCAATTAAACGCGATGTTATTTAAACAGTTTCCTGCGTTTAATCATGATTATTCAAAATGGTTAAAAGCGCCATTTAAGCCACATAAATTTTAGTTTGTTTTGTTGAAATCGTAACTTGTTGGCGTTTAAAAGCAGGCTTTTACGGTGTTAATTTATTAAAAGATGAGAAGCTGCGCTTCTAACGTGAGCAAGCTCGACGTCTACAAGCGCGATATAAAATCGCGCCTACGCACCACATCTTCGCCAGCGTAAAATTTCACCTTGTAGACGCGCATTGCTTTTGTTTAAAAGCAGGGCTTTTACGGTGTTAATTTATTAAGTAATGAGACGCTGCGCGTCTAACGTGAGCAAGCTTAACGTCTACAAGCGCGATATAAATTCGCGCCTACGCATTACATCCACGCCAGCATAAAACTTCACTTTGTAGACGCGCATTGCTTTTGTTTAAAAGCAGGGTTTTATGGTGTTAATTTATTAAGTAATGAGAAGCTGCGCTTCTAACGTTAGCAAGCTCGACGTCTGCAAGCGCGATATAAAATCGCGCCTACGTATCACATCTTCGCCAGCGTAAAATTTCACCTTGTAGACGCGCATTGCTTTTGTTTAAAAGCAGGGCTTTTACGGTGTTAATTTATTTAATAATGAGACGTTGCGCGTCTAACGTGAGCAAGCTTCGCGCCTGTATGTGAGTGCCTTTTTTTGTGTTTTTTACTTTGAGTAATTTATTTAAGTTTTTGTAACAATCGCTGTAAACTTTTTTGTGGTGAGGTTGTCATAAAAGGTGTTGCCTTTTACAGATTGTTACAAATAAATAACCTATAAGCCAGTTGCTAATAAGCGCGTAGCTGTTGCTAACATTGTAGTGTGGCGATATGGGTTTAACGGGTTGATGTTAAATTTTAACATTTATTAAATTGTGCTTTTAATAGGGGCGACCTAGTATTAAAGATTGACAGTACACACCCAAACAAAACATAATATTAACATTAGCTACACTTAAAAAGCATTTCACTTAATTGTATTGCGTAAATTGGTTGAAGGAGGGAAGTATTATGAACAAATTACTCATTGCATGCGCTATCACTGCTGCAACTTTGTACGTGTTTAAAAACGATTTAACCGCCTTGGCTCAAAATACCTCTTCAATAACTAACACTACAGCCACGCAGCCTGCTCAACCAATTGTGGTAGATATACAAGCAATGCAAAGTAGCCAGGGTATAACTAACAACAAAGGCACGGCCCTTACCGAGCAAATAGTCATTACCCCGCAAGAGGTGGGTGAATACTCTGAGCTTGAAGGCGCTGTTGATACTCAAAGCCCGGTTGATATAACTCAGTCAGAACAAGTATTTTTAAACAAAGTGCAAAACAGCTTTGCTGAAAAGTCGTTATTTTTATACAGCTTTGAATGTAAGCAAAACGATTGTAATGCGGGCATTGTTGCAACCGATGGGCAACCTAAGCACGAAGATATCGCGGGCGTGTTAGCTGATTTATCAGCCTCGGAAGAATTTGCTAATCATTCTGTGCAATTAGCGGGTGTGGCGGTTAATAACGATGGTATTTTGCAATACGATTTAAACATTAAAAATATGCTCCCTAATAACTAAACAACGTATGCTTAGTTGCAATAGGCGCATTTTCCACTCTTAAGTTCATATTTACAATAGCGCGTTTAATTAAGCTTAAACTCTATATTTTTAAACAAAAAAAGCGGCTTTTTAGCCGCTTTTTTGTGTTTGTAGCTTTTTATTAAAGCATGTTTACTCTTTTGATTTTAAGCGCACTCACTGCGTTAAAAGTTATCAATATAAAGCAGTAACATGCTCGCTAATCTTTTGTTTTCATGTTTTTTGCCCGCTCTTCTGCCTCTATTAAGGCTTGAGATTTAGGCGCTTTCTTTTTTGGCTCTATTACGGGCTTTTTATTTGAATTAGGATCCCAGCTTTCATCTAGCGATAAATTGGCAAACGGGTTGCTAGAGTCTGTTTGCTTGGGCGCACTTTTCGACTCTGGTTTATCCGTAAGTGGTGATTTGTGAGCCTCTGGCGCCGGCGTATGTAAAGAGGGGGCGTCACTAGATTTTACGGATGCGTTTACCGGTTCAGGCTTTTTACTTGCCTTTAATGGCGCGTCGGGGTTGTAGGTACGTACTTCGGGCTCTTTAAAGTCGTGCTCGCTATTAAGCGTCGTTTGTTCAAGCTCGCTGTTTTTATCGCCAGTATGCAGGTGCGCGCTGGTATTTGGCTCGGTAATCGGGTTACTTGGCGCGGCCGGTTCGTTTATAAGAGTAGACTCTTGTGGTTTTACTTCTTCAACGGGCTCTGCTTTTGGCTGTTCTACTGCGGCGGCTTTGTGCTTACGCGTGCGCTTAACCGAAGGCGCATCTGGGTCAAATTCTCTAACTTCGGGCTCTGCAAAACCGTTTGCATTTTGTATACGTGCTAATGTGTTTTTAGCGGCGGCTTCAAACTCGGCGGTGTTTGGCTCTGGCGCTACTTTTTTAGGCTCAGGGGCAGGTGCATCTTCTTCTGGTTTAACTTGCTGTGGCTCAGCCTCTGCAGGTATTGGCTCGTTTGTTGCCTCGCTTATAGGCGTAATAGAGCTTACTGGTTCAGGCTCGATTTGGGCTGCAACCGTGTGTGAAACTGGCTTAGTAAGCTTATCACTTTGGTCTGCGGCTTTGGGCGCTGTTACGTGCTTTGTACTTATATTGCTATTTTTAGCAAGCGTGCCCTTTGGGGTTGGCGCAACAGACGGCTCGGGCTTATTTTGTTTAGCGCGGCGTAAACGTATAACCACCATGGCGCCAATTAATACCACAATAAGCAGTAGTAAACTTGGTAACAGTAATGAACTTGGCGGCTCTGCAACCGGCGCAGGTATAATTACTGGTGCCGGTTTTGACGTAGTATTAACCGTTGGTTGCTCTTTTTTAGGCGCTGCTTTAGGGGCGGCTTCAGTGGCCACCGGCTGCGCTTGGTTAGTTGTAGGTGTTAATTCGCTGCTATTAGGTGCAAGTTCGGGTGTAGGCGCACTTGCTGCATCCTCATTAATTTTTGGGCTTTGCTCGCTTATTTGGTTAGTAGGTTGAGTGGTTGTTGTAGCTTTGCTTGCACTTTGTTTTATGGCTTCTTCTGCTGCATTTATTTGCTCAAGCAACGCTTGCTCTTGCTCGGGAGTAAGTTCAAGCGGTTCTGGCTCTTGTTCAACCACTGGGGGCGCTACCGATTTTGTTTGTACTTGCTTAGGTTTATTACAGTTTCTGTTAAAATCGCGTGCGGCCTTACGATACTGCTGGCTGGCTTTATTATTACTGTACTGCTGCATTTCTTGCTTAATTAAAATACACATGGCTTCGTTATAGGCAGCGCTTTGGCTGCTGTAAAATAAAGCAAAGCAAAAAATAAGTTGAGAGAGTCTAATAATCATAAAACACGGCGCTTAAGTATCAATAGTCTGATTTTAAGCGCAAAATTAAAATATATCTAGGCACTAAGGGTGTGTTGACCTTTGCGGATTGAAATTTGTTCAAACTAGGGGCAATTAAATCGTGGCGTTAGGTTTGTAACCTAGTGAGATAAGTAAAAGCCCCCTCGTTAATCAATCACCATTAGGCTGCGGTACTCATCGTAGGCAAATTGGTCGGTCATGCCACTTATGTAATCTTGAATTAGCCTACAGCGGTAGTAAAACTCGTAAGCGGCAAAGTGGTCGGGCTCTTCTTGCATGGCATCTATAGCGTGCTGATAACTATTTAAGTGCTTTTTAGAGAGCTTTTTAACCAAACGCGATTCGATTAATAAGCGTGAGTCGCCATTGAGTGCGCGTTTAAAGTCGTCGCTGTTAAGTTGCAGCAGTGGCTTATAACAGTCGAGCAGGCCATTAATTATGCGGTAGCCTTGCAGTTCTAGTTTTTCTACCTCTTTGTTAGAAAACACATGTTTAAGCGCCACTTGTTTTAAGGTTTTAGTAACTGCATGCAAGTGGCTGCTATCTTCTAGCAGGGCTTGGTTAAAGTCGCCGTGGTAAATAGGTTCAATGTGCTCTATAAAACGCTTGGCGGCGTGATTAACAAGCGGGTGTAGCAAGGCTACTCGCAGGTATATAAAAAATTCGCTGTTAAAATTATAAGGCTGTGCATTAGCGCGCTCTAGTGCGTAATCTACCGCTTTATCTACAAAGTTTAGGTGTTCGGTGTCGTCAATGGTTAGGTTTATTAGGGCTTTTTTATATTCACTTTTTAACTGCTGGCAAAGCAGCTCGGTGGTTATTATATCTTTTTCTACGGCGTCTTCTATGTCGGCTAGGCAGTACGAAATATCGTCGGCTGCTTCCATAATATAACTGGCCGGGTGGCGGCAGTATGGCTCTATAACCAGCTCGTTTTGTAGTGCCTCTACAAAGGTTTTTTCACTGTAGTAGTAACCTACTTTTTTCATTAAGTAGTTTTTATTTTGCGGTATGTCTTTTGGGTTTAAGCCTGCAGGGCGGGTGTATTTTAAAATGCCTGCGCTTTGGCAATAGGTTAAGTTTAAGCCCAGCAGTGAATGAATGATACGTATGCCTTGGGCATTGCCTTCAAAGTTACAAATATCGTGCGCTAAGTGTTTAAAAATAACCCCTATGCCGGTATTTTGCTCTTGGCAGCGCGCAGGTGTAACGCTTGCTAGGTTGTTATTAAACCAGTGGTTTATGGCGGCTTCACCAAAGTGCCCAAAGGGTGGGTTGCCAATGTCGTGCATAAGGCAGGCCATTTCTACCAAGCTTTCGAGCGGGCGTTCTAGCCCTTTTAAACCAAACTCGGTTTGCTGATCAAAACTTAAATTAGCAAAAATGCGCTGCACTATAAAACGCCCTACTTGTTGTACTTCAAGCGAGTGGGTTAAGCGCGAGCGCACCGCGGCGTTACGCTCTAGCGGAAAAACCTGGGTTTTTTGCTGTAGGCGGCGAATAGCAGCACTGTTAATTATGCGCCCGCGGTCGCTTTCCATTGCCATTTGCAGATTTGCGGTGGTGCGATACATGCGCGCTGGGGTTATTTTTTTACTAAAGTCGATAGTCATCTGAATCCTTGCTAAGTGGTGACGACTGGCAAAGTAAATGCGCGTTGTCATTCGTTTTAAACACTTGCTTGTTAATATATACATCTAGGCGAGTTAGGTACAGGTGTGTGTATCATTTAAGGCTTAGCAATTGTATTATAAAGCTATATTTTTCAGTATTTAACGCATTTTAATGTAGGCGAGTATTTGTAATGAAGTATGTATTTTTAAAGGCGATGATGTTGGCTCTTTTAGTGTTAACCAGCCACGTGGCTTATGCGGCAAAAGAGCAAACCGTTGTACTTATATCAATAGATGGCATGCGTTGGGATTACATAGAAAAACACGGCGCACCTAATTTAAAAGCCATGGCTGCTAAAGGTGTACGCGCGCAAAAGCTAATGCCTGTTTATCCCACAAAAACATTCCCTAATCATATTTCTATTATTACTGGGTTGTTGCCGGTGAACCATGGCATTGTAGATAATAAATTTTGTGATAAAGCGCGTAAAAACCAGTGTTACAGCATGGGTAAAGCGCAAAACGACAGCACCTGGGTCAACGGTATTCCACTTTGGAATTTAGCTAAAATGCAGGGCTTAAAGTCGGCTACTTATTTTTGGCCAGAGTCGGATGCGCGCTTTAACGGTATGACGCCCGATTATTATTTTCATTACTCTAAATACAGTGAGTACCAAGGCCGTGTAGATCAAATAATTCAATGGCTAAGCTTACCTAAAGCGCAGCGCCCGCGTTTTGTGGCAAGTTATTTTTCGCTTGTTGATAGCATGGGCCACGAATTTGGGCCCGATGCGCCGCAAACACGCGATGCAGTTAAGCAACTGGATGAACTAATGGGCCAATTGCAGGCGCGTTTAAGTAAATTAGAGCAAGATATTAACCTTGTTATTGTGTCTGATCACGGTATGGCGCATGTGGACCCTGAGCAAAGTATTGATATTACAACCCTGCCTAAAAGCGATAACTTTATTATTAAAAATACGGGGCCGCGTTTACTTATTTATGCAAAACCTGGGGTAACGAGCGAGCAAATTGCAACTTACAAACAAGCATTACAGCACGCAGCAAACGGCCGATATACGGTGTTAAATGACCATCAATTAGCGGCTTATCATTACAATAAAGGCACGCGTGTAGGCGATATTGTTGCGCAAACGAATGCCCCTGCGGTGTTTACTAATGAGGGCAAAGCAATGTACTTAGGTACACATGGCTATGCTTATACCGACGATATGGCAGCCACGTTAATTGCGATAGGGCCTGCGTTTAAACAAGGGCTAAGCCTCGAAAAAGTAAATAACCTTGATATTTACCCAGTGATTGCAAAGGTAATGGGGCTTAAGCTATTAAATAAAATAGATGGCGACGGTAAAACTCTTATGCCAGCTATTAAGCAAAAAATAGTGGTGCATTAGCGCCACTTTTTCCATCCTCAAAATAGATCACTTAATTAAGCGTATTGGTATCGCTGATTGTGCTGCTAAATCCGTGTTCGTCACTGTTAAGCGTTAAAGTAAAGTTATGCCTATCGCAAATTGCTTTTACGGTAGCAAGGCCTAAGCCAAATCCGTCTTTCTGCCGTGCAATATCGCTTCTGTAAAAACGCTTAGTAAGTTGACTTAATTGCTGTTTATTAACCCCTTTACCATTGTCGCTAATAGTAATGCTATTTTGTAATAGAGTAATCGTTATAGTGGCGCCGTTTCCTGCGTATTTAATGGCGTTTTGCAGCAGGTTATAACACGCTTGAAACACTAGGTTTTTGTCGCCTTCAATTATAAGGTTGTGGTTTTTAAGTAGCGTTATTTGCTGCTGATTTTGCTCTGCTGTGGGCTCTAGTATTTCTATTATGTCGTTAATTAAAGGCACTGCGTGTACAGGCTCTAATTTTAGCGGAAACTGCCCATGCTCTAAACGAGTAAGCTTTAACATAGCGTCAAAGGTGTGCAGTACGTTCTCTAGTTGCTCTATTGCAAGCCCTAGGCTTGGTTGTTTTAACGCTTCTTGCTCAAGCATTAAACGTAAACGCGTTAGCGGGGTTTTTAAATCGTGCGCTATGTTGTCGGTTATACCTTGCACAAGGGCAAAGTTTTCTTCAATGCTTTGCAGCATGGTATTAATGTGTTTAGCGAGGGTTACAAATTCGTCGCCTTTTTGTTTGTGTACAACGCGCGCCGATAAATCGCCTTTTTGCACTTGCTCTGCCACATTGTTAAAGTAATTTACACGTTGTAAATGGCGCCTAGCAAAAATATACCCAAATACACACGTAACTATAAGGCTGAGTATGCAAGCCCATATTGCAATTGTTTTAAACTCGGTAATTAAGCGGCTTAAATGCTCGGTTGGCGTGGCAATAACCACGGTGCCATGCTGAGTTTTAACTAAACCTGTGGTAAGTAATCTAATTTGCTCGCGTTGCGTATCTAATACCGGAAACTCCACCGTTTGAGGTAGTTGAGGTATATCGTTTGGCAAAAAGCTTAAACCTTGGCTTTGTTCGTTATCGTTTTGCCAAAACATTAAAATGCCACCTTCGTTTTTAAATACGTTAAGTTGTTTAAAAAACGAGGCTTTATCAAATTTATTGGCAAGCCCTTGTATTCTTACTTGCTCTGCATTTAAACGCCTGTCTACTTGGCGCGTTTGCTCACCAAGTAATAATTGATAAATAAGCACAATACACAGCACCAGCACCACCGAGGTAATTGTGGCAAAGGCAAGCGTTAAGCGCCACACCGAGCTTACACGGGGGTTAAATTGCCACCATAGCGATTTATTGTTCATTGTGCTGCACTTTTTGTAACCGATACCCCACGCCCCGTATAGTTTGTATTTCTACGGTGGCATGGTGCTGCATAAGTTTTTTACGAAGCCTGGCTATGTGTACATCTATTACGTTGGTACCGGGGTCAAAATTATATTCCCACACCGATTCAAACAATAACGTGCGTGTAACTAGCTTGTCTTTATGATCTAGCAAAAAGTGTAATAGTTTAAATTCTTTAGGTTGAAGAGTGAGTGTATTGCCGTTTACCTGCGCCTTGTGGTGGCGATAATCTAAGCATACGTTTTCAAACTCTAAGGTGGTGTTTTGCTCGCTTGCAGGCGAAGGCCTGTTTATCAGTTTTTCTACACGTATGGCCAGCTCAGAAAACGCAAATGGCTTTGTTAGGTAGTCGTCGCCGCCCGCTTTTAAACCAGCTACTCGTTCATCTACTTTATCTAATGCAGAAAGAATAAGTACCGGGGTACGCTTGCCGGTGGCCCTAAGTGCGGCCAATACTTGTAGTCCATCAAGTTTAGGTAACATACGGTCGAGTATTATTATGTCGTGCTCTTCGCAGGTGGCCATAAGCAGTGCTTGCTGGCCGTCTTCGGCGGTGTCTACGGTGTAGCCTTGCTCGTTAAATGCTTTGTATAAAAACTCACGGTTTTGTTTGTCGTCTTCTACTAGCAGCAGCTTCATTAATTACCCCAACGCAGTAAAGGCAGGTTTTTACCTGTGGCTAAATCTATGGCTTTTTTATGCCGACCTTTCGCTGTAATAAAGGTGGCAACAAGGTAGGTTATGCCTATGTCTTGCTCTAATTGCGACTCAATTAAGTAATAAGGCGGCGCAGGGCTTAATTGCTTAACTAGCTGATACATTTGGTAATTTTTTTTCTTCATTAGTTTGGCTGCAGCTACTTCGTCTTCTTCGTCAAGTTCGGGTTGTTCATACTCTTGCTCAATAACCAGCCCTTGGGCATTAACAATTAACTCAATAAAACGGTTATTGTTTAAATCAAACAGCGTAACTTCGTAAACGGTAATGCCTTTTTCAAACTCAAGTTCAAACTCTACAATAATGCCTTGGCTTGCAAAGCTTTTTTCTATTTTTGCTAAAATTTGCTGTGCAGAAGGGGCGTTAGCTTGGCTGAGCTTATTAAAAATAGCCGAGCTATTAGCGTGGCAAAATGCGCTCGCAAACAGGGTTACAGTTAATAAAATATATTTCATAAATAGGCTCTTGTGGCTTGAACGTTATTTTATGCGTTAGTTTATCAAATAAACAAACAACTCTGTTTAACTTTAATAGGGCTTGTTACCGTAAAAGGTAACAAGCCCTTTGCAAAGTTAAGCGTAACTATTGTAGTTAATCGTCTAATACGCAGGCTCTTACCTGGTTAGCACTCACCCATTGGCACTCAAGATCTACATACTGGCCGTTAAATTGTGCTAACGAGCTATCTTCGCTCACATAACCCCATATTGATGCTTGGCCATTGTTATTTAACGCTACATCGCCTTTTAGGTCTATGGTGTTGTTGTCATCCTCAATGTCTACTTCGCTGACTAGGGCTTGCTCAGCGGTATAGGTGCCTTCGAGTTCTAACCATTGGCCGTCTAATGTGGCTGCGGTTAAACCATCTTCGTATTGTGTTTGATTGGTTAATGTAAAGTTTTGGCCGTTAATTGTGGCTGTGTTATTGGCATAGCTAACAAGCCCCGATACAGAAAATGTATAGTGCGAGGTACTTGGCGCTGTATTAGTGTCTTCAAATTCAATGCTTGTGGCCAATAATTTGCCATTACTTTGCTGCCATTGGCCGTCTATTTCTACCTGTTGGCCTGTGACTAAATTAGCGGCGGTGCCATCTTCGTATTGGGTTTGCTCGTTTAGTGTTACTTGCCACTGAGTATTAATTGTTATAAGTGTTTGGGTATTATTTACAAAGGTAATAACGCCTTCAAGCTCTGTGTATGTGTTATCGCTAAACGCAGGGGCTTGCTCAGCATCTACCTCACTGGCAATAACGTGTTGTTCATTAAATATGCCTTCTACTTCTACAAATTGGCCATTATTGAGCGCGCCTTCAACGTCGGCTTGTTGATAATTAATAAGCAAGTCACCTAAATTAAATGTGCCAGCTTGTGCATTTAAGTGAGTAATGCTGCCTTTTAGTTCAAGCTCTTCTTGTGGATTATTTACAGGCGCTTGGTAGGTCACTGTAATGCTATTGGTTGAGTCGCTGTAGCCGCTAATTTCAAGAAGGTCGCCTTGCGACAGGCCTGCGCTTTGCACGTTGTTTAGTTTCGTACCTGCTATGGTTAATGTATCGCCATCAATATTTACAGGGCCTATTAATAAGGGCTCGTACTCAATTTCGGTGGCTTGCGAGCCATTTGTTTCAACTTCTAGGTACATGCCTGTTTGAATATCGGATAGGCTGGCGTTAGTGCCATCTATTTCTATCTCTGCGCTACTTGCTGGAATAATATGGTTATTAATAGTAATTGCATTGTCGCTTACCTCTGACACTTGGCCAATGATAACACTTGGAAAATTACTCACCTCAGAAATGGCATCTGTGTTTTCATCACTTGAGCTGCTTCCGCAGGCGCTTAAAGCAAGTGAAATAGCAGATAACGAAATGAATTTAACGGTTGTGTCTAATGGTGATTTAATCATAGCTTACTCCTTGTTTTTGATATGGAATAAGTGTACCTAAGCAAGGTTATTTTTAAGGTGGACGCAAGATTAAATTTTGTTAATGTTTGGGGTAAACAAAAAAGAGCGCCAGGGCGCTCTAAAGGGAAAAAATACAAACGGTTAAACTAATTTAGGTTATTTAAAATTAGCAATGCTTGTTTTAGTGTCGGTCACGGTGCGAATAGCATATGCTTGGCCAGTTACACCAAAGGCTAGGCCATTTACACTCCAATTAGGATTTGAGAAGTAATCGTATTGGGTTGCGCTGCCGTAAACGTGCGGGTAAGCCATAATGCTGGCAAATTCGTTTTGCACACCGTGGCCCATACCATCAACATATACTCCACCTGAGGTATCACCTTGTTTGCGTGAGTGCGCTAAACCTTGGTTATGACCCAGCTCGTGCACAAACGTAGTAGCACCACAATCAATAGCCGTAATCGAGTACATACGGTCGCTCATTGAGCTGTATAAATTACCGTTAGTGCCTTGGCCAACCCATGCTAAACCACACGAAATTAAACCATTGCCCGCACTTTGACCGGTACCCAGCACGGCTACCATATCGGCTTTCCAGCTAGTGCGTAAACCATCTACATAGCTGCTGTTTGTTACTGCATCTAACCAGTCTTCAGACGGTGTAATGGCATAATCGCCAAGGTTTTCTGTGCCCGCTAAACGCAGTGTAATATCGACCCCATTTTGGCTATAAACTTGGTTACTAAAGGCGATCAGCTGGTTTATTTTAGTGTTTATATTACTTGTTGCTGCGGCCGATTGGTCGGTATATAAAATACCAATATCAATCGTTACTGCCTGTGCTGCACTTGTTGCAAATAGTGCGCTGGCAATGGCTGCTGTAGTGATTAGTTTTTTCATTTTTATATTTCCTTACTTATGTAGTGGTTGGAAGTTTTACTGCTGATTGATTTAGTTGGGTTACTGCATGTTGGGTTGTTCGGTTTTTTTGGGGGCAAACATATCTATGGTTTTATCTGTTTTTGGCGTGGGTGCATCTACGTGATGCTCTATGTGGCTTTTGTATAAGTCGCGTTTTGCTGCAATCCAGCCATATTTACCTTTGCTTTCAAAAACGTAATTGCCGCTAGGTGCGGTAAATTGTCCATAAATTGCGTCGTTTCCTACGGTCATAACTGTGGTGTGGAGTTGCCCATTGGCACCTATTACTTGGCCAAATATGCTTTTATCGCCATTACTAGCCTCAGATAACGAGGTGATTTCGGCGCTGTAGGTTTCGGCGGTTTGTGGGATTGAAATATCAAATGAGTCGCCAGTTTCGAGCGCTTGCAATGTGTTTAGGTCAAACTCTATGTAAGCTTCGTTGTTTAAATCGCTTGGCAGCACCTTGGCGTTGGTAAGTACCTCTTTGGCTTTTTCAGATACCTTATTAATGGCTTCAAACTGGCTGCTTTGTGCTGGCTCATTAATTGTTTGAGGCTGTACGTTAACAGGATCTTTGCTCATATCTATAGGCTGAGGTGCTTTTTTATTGGCTGCAAATTTAGAGTCAACGGGCACTATATCTACTGCAACAGGGGCTGATACCTGCTGTACTTTTTCGGTATTAAATAGCAGCTTATAAATAGCAAAAGCAGATAGTCCAAAGGCAACAATTATTAAAAGAGCGCGTTTCATTTGTTTCTCTTATGGGGTTTTTGGTTAACTAATTGTTATGTTTTATATCATATGAAGAATTAGATCAAGTTGGGGTGTGTAGTATTAAAGTGCTGGTTTTACTTTTTGTAAATGATTGTAAATAAACAATTTACCTGTTTTAGGTTTTAAATTTTTTACTTTACAGGATGAGTTTTGCTAGGGTTTTAGCGAGGTATAGACGGACGCTAAAAAATATATTTATTTTTAATCTGGCAATTAAGTGTGTTCACTTTATAGGTAAAAAAATTTTTAAAATAATGAATATTTTTCACGCTTAATAGCGCAAACGCTAATTGCAAAGCGTAAATAGGCAACGTATGTTGTGAGCATAAAAATCTGAATTTAAGAGGGATTTTATGGCGTTTTCTGATCAGCTACTTAATCGTGCAACTGCAGGATTAGTGGCTGTTATTATAGGTTTTTTCAAGCTCTATTGCGCTTATTTATCAAGTTGTTATTACCCTTGGCGGCACACCCGACTTAGTGGCAAGCTGGCTTTTAATGTTAGGGCTGGTAATGGGCATAACCACCATTGGGCTATCGTATTATTATAAAGTGCCGGTTTTAATTGCGTGGTCTACCACTGGGGCGGCTTTACTTATCTCAAGCGCAAAAGGCTACCATTTAAATGAAGCCGTTGGTGCATTTATGTTTGCCGCTACATTGGTTTTTGTATCGGGGATTACGGGTTGGTTTGAAAAAATAATGAACAGAATACCAAGCGAGCTTGCCTGTGCCATGCTAGCAGGCGTGTTGGTCACTTTTGGTATAGATGTATTTAATTTTATGAATGAGCTACCACTGGTTATTGGCTTAATGGTGCTTATGTATTTTTTAGGAAAACGCTTTTTTGCGCGTTTTGCCATGCTAAGTGTTTTAGTTGCAGGTGTAATACTGGCGTGGCAAATGGGGCATATTGATACGGGTGCTATCCACTGGAAACTAAGTGAGTTTACATACATAACGCCGCATTTTAATTTGCAAGCGTGCATAAGTATTGGCCTGCCACTTTATATAGTGACTATGACCTCTCAAAACTTACCGGGTATTGCTGTATTAAAGGCTCATAATTATAAAGCGCCTATCTCAGCCACGCTCAATGTAACCGGTTTTATTAATATTTTAACAGCTCCATTTGGTACGTACTCTATTAATTTAGCGGCCATTACCGCTGCTATTTGTATGAGCGATGAGGCCGATAAAAGCGCTGATAAACGCTATTGGGCAAGTATAGCTGCAGGGGTTTTTTATATTGTTATGGCACTATGCGCGGCAACGCTCGTTGGCTTAGTGGCAAGTTTACCGCAGGCATTAATTTTGGCTTTAGCGGGGATTGCGTTGTTTGGCACCATTGCTAATAGTTTGCAACAAGCGTTAAGTTCAGCCCAATATACCGAGGCCGCAATAGTGACGTTTTTGGTAACCGCATCTGATTTAACCATGCTCTCGGTGGGTTCTGCGTTTTGGGGAATTATTGCTGGGGTGTGTACGTTGATGATCACTCGTAAAGGTTAAAGCAAAGCGTCTGAAAATGGGTTTTATTAGGTTAATGCAAGATATTAGTCACTTCTCTAAAAGCGGAGCGCCTCTAAACCTCTTTGTGATTAATTGATTTTTTTAATACAAAAATGCACAAAGAGAAGGGATGAAGGAGTAAATGAGCAGGCAAAATATACCACCACAGAGAACACCGAGGCGCTTCGCGCTACACAGAGTTGAAAAATATTGATTAGTCACTGCTCCTGCTCTTCTCCTTCACTTCTCGGTGGTGAGTTAATTACTTTATAACCCTTAAAAGCGTATTGCACAAAGAGAAGGGATGGAGGAGTAAATGAGAAATGAAAATTGTAGGTGCGAAGCTTGCTCGCGTGAAATTGGCTATGGCAGTTAATAAATGCTTACCTGCGCATTAAAAAAGCGGTGTTAAAATTAACACCGCTTTTTTAGGTTTAGACAATAAAAATGTGTTTAAAGCATTGGTTTTAGCACATCATATAAAGCGTTGATGTGATCGTCTCTGTCATTTAATGCGGCTATGTAACGGTATTTTTCGCCACCTGCGTTTTCAAAAATTTCGCGGTTCTCTTCTTCAAGTTCTTCGA
This sequence comes from Pseudoalteromonas sp. S3785, assembly GCF_005887365.1. Taxonomy (NCBI): domain Bacteria; kingdom Pseudomonadati; phylum Pseudomonadota; class Gammaproteobacteria; order Alteromonadales; family Pseudoalteromonadaceae; genus Pseudoalteromonas; species Pseudoalteromonas sp. S3785. The sequence continues at coordinate 34,979 of NZ_PNCT01000041.1, forward strand.
GTGTTTCTAGGCAATCGGCGCTAAAAGCAGGGCTTAAAATTGCTATATCGGTAATGTTTTCATCAGGGAGCGATGCAAGCGTGGCGTCGGTGTATGGCTTTAACCATTCGGCTTTACCAAAGCGGCTTTGAAATGTGCTAATGGCTTTGTCTTTATCAAGGCCAAGTTTTTCCATCACCAAGCGCGTGGTTTGTAAACATAGGCAGTGGTATGGATCGCCTCTATCTAAAAACAGTTTAGGCATACCGTGGTATGAAAAAACGAGTTTTTGTGGCATGCCGTTTTTTTCTAAATCTTCGCTTATGCTGCTTGCTAATGAGTCTATGTAAGTGGTGTTTTTGTGATAACCATTTACAAAATGGAGCTCTGGTACCCAGCGCCACTTTTGTAACACTCTTGATACGGCATCAAATGTTGAGCCGGTTGTCGGGCTTGAATATTGTGGGTAAAGCGGTAATACAATAATGCGCGTAAGGCCTTTGTCGCGCAGCTGCTCAAGACCTGCTTCTATTGATGGGTTACCATAACGCATGGCCATTACAACCTCGGTATTGGTATAACCTTGCTCTTTTAATAGCGCGTTTAGTTTGTCGCGTTGCAGGCGGGTAATATGCGTAAGCGGCGAGCCGTTTTCGGTCCAAATACTTTTGTACAGTTTTGCTGAGCGCTTAGGGCGAATACGCAAGATTATACCGTGAAGTATTATCATCCACACTAAACGTGGTATTTCTACAATACGGGGGTCTGATAAAAACTCACGTAAGTAGGTACGCAGTGCTGCCGGGGTAGGCGCGTCTGGACTACCTAAATTGGTGAGTAAAATGCCTGTTTTTTGATTAAAACGCCCGTCGTGGGGATTGTCAGTAACAGCAGAAAATCGCGACACGGTATGCTCCTTAAAGCAATGTGATACTAATACTTAATCATTTTGCGGGGCTAAACGGGTCGCTATCAGCGTTAAAAAATTCTCATTTAGTACAACTAAATAGCGAGTTTTTTGTCTAGCTATCAACACGTTTTCCCACCCTCAAAATAAATCACTTAATTAAGCGGGTTGGTATTAAACAGTTTAAAAAATATACCCAAATCAATAGGTATCTGTTTGAGTTAGTTTAGCTTATATACGGCCATTGTAACGAAAAAAAGCACAGTTTAGATCAATCATTTAGCGCTTTTTACCATTATTCTAAATGGGGTTGGTTTTTTGGTTTCTAGTTGTTGTAGTTTTCCGATGGATTTTTTACCAAACACGTGGCCTTTAGGTAATAGCATTATACCGCTGTGGCTGTGCAACGTGTGGCCTAAAATCATATTGGCTTTTAGCTCTTTAGCGCTGCATATCATAATTGAACCGGCATTATTAAGCTGCTCGTTTAATTTGCTATGGCTTGCTTCAAGCGCGCGCACAATTTTAGGGTGGTAAAAGGTGCCGCTGTACATTTTTACGGTTTCGAGGGCATCGCTGTGACGCTCTTTATCGGTAGAACCTTGGCTTTGCTCAAATGCGTTCCAATAATCGCGAGCCACGCTAAGTACCATGGCGCCAATGGGTATATCGTTCCCAGCTAGCCCCTTTGGTAAGCCGTTACCATTGAATCGTTCATATTGATGGTAAATTGCATCGGATACATCGTGTAAGTGAATAGCAGGCATAAGCATTAATTGTGCGGTGCTAGGGTGAGTATAAAAAGCTTTGCGCTGTTGCTCGCTCAGCCGGCTTACTGGCTTTTTATAAAGCTCTGGGTCCATGGCAAGCAAGCCGATTTGTGCTAAGTAACCCGCCATAGGGGCTAAATCTATACTTTTTTGCGATAGGTTTAAATACAGCGCTATTTGCGTGCACGTGTCGGCAATTTTTTGTGCTCTGTTGCCATCTAAATAAGGGTTAGCATTTATAAAGTTATAAAGCAGCTCTACGGTGGCTTTATGTTCGTTTTTTTCGCGCTCGTTGGCTTCTTCTAGTTGCTTAAGCACCTGTTTAATTTGCTTTGTGCGTTTGTCTACTCGCTGCTCTAATGAATTATTTAGTTCCAGAAGTTCTTTGTTTTGTTGCTTTACTTGCAGCTCAAGCTGTTTGTTTTGCTTTTTTAACTGAAATTTCTCGATGCTATCGTTAATGCTGCGCAGCAGCATATTGTTTTGCCATGGCTTTTGTATGTAGCCGTTAATTTGCGCAAGGTTAACAGCGGCTAAAGTGGTTTCTATTTCGGCGTAACCTGTTAATAAAATACGTTGTGTTTCGGGGGCTTTGTTACGAGCCTGCTCTAAAAATTGCGCGCCGTTCATGGTGGGCATTTTCATGTCGCTAATGATTAAGCTAAATTCGTGGCTGCTTAAAAGCTCAAGCGCTTGCACTGGGCTTTTGCAGGTTATAAAACTAAAGTTATTATTTTTTAATAAAGAGGTTAGAGAGCGCAGAACAATTTCGTCGTCATCAACACAAAGTACGTCTACGGCAGTGATTGAATGTGCAGGATCTGCTGGTTGGGTCATAGTGCTACCTTCTAAAATAATAAGCATAGTCTAAAAATTGCTTCTAGTTTGCATAAATACGTATGGCAAACTAAACGTTATACATGGATGCATATTTATGGAGCGAATAGGATGAGCACGGTAACCAAGGACTATAAACAGGCTTTTTTAGATGAGCAACGAAAGCGCCTAGCTGCAGAACAACTGCTTGAAGATAAAAGCCAACTGTTAGTTGTGTTAAATAGCGAACTTAATAAAAATGCTGCTGAGCTCTCTTTGTATCAGCAAATGTTTGTTCAGGCCGACAAAATGGCAAGCGTGGGGGATTTGTCGTGCAGTATAGCGCACGAAATAAATAATCCGCTCTCGTATGTAATTAGTAATATAGAAAGCCTGCAATATATTAGCCCTCTTTTATCTAAATCCCTTCACTATAACGAGCAGTTTTTAACTGGCCAATTAAATGCTGGGCAATATAAAAACGTATTAGCTGATTTAAAAAAGCAATACGAACATGCATGGAACGTTCATGAAATTTACTCTCAATTAAGCGAAAGCCTAGATGGTTTAAAGCGCATAAAGCAAACCGTACACAATTTATTAAATCTTAGCCAATTTACATACTCACATAATAAGCAATATTTAGATGTGAGTGAGGTTGCATGCTCTGCTTTAGAGGTACTACAAGGACAGCTTAAATACTGTGAAATAAAAACCAATTTTGAGCAATTACCGCTCATTTGGGGAGAGTTATCGTCAATTCACCAAATTTTTGTAGAGTTGTTATTAAATGCGCAACAAGCGTGCGCGCATGACCTAGAAAAAGGGAGCATTATTGAGCTAAGCGTAACGCAGCAAAATGAAGGTGTATGTATAAAAGTGAAAGATAACGGTTGTGGAATGGACGAAAATACTCAAATGCATCTGTTTAAGCCTTTTTTTAGTACAAAAAATACAGCACATTCGTTAGGAATAGGAATGACAGTTGTTAACTTTATTTTGCAAGATCATGGCGGAAAAATAGAAGTTAGCAGTACTTTAGGAACAGGTACTACCATTTGTTGTTGGTTACCTGTAAAAAAAGAAGAAAGCGCAATAAACCCATTGTAAATAAAGTGTTAATAAAACCGGTAAGTGAAATTAAATTCCCAAATTGAATGTGTTTTGAACAAGTTTAAGTGTTATTTTGTGGTTTTTACAATTTTTTGCATAGTTAGACCTATTACTTAGTTTTTTTCATTTCTTTTTATTTGCATATGTTGCTAGGATGTTCTACAAGCGATGCGTTACATCGCAATAACAAATATTAAAGAACACACTAAACAGGGTCGTCACTATGTCAACATATCGTTTAAATTCATTAGCTGCAGCTGTTGCGTTTGCCGTAAGCGCACCAAGCATTGTAAGCGCCCAAGAAGCACCTTTAGAGGCTGCACAAAATATCGAACAAATATCTGTATTAGGGTCGCGTGTATCTAACCGCACCTCTACTGAGTCTTCGTCACCTATCGATTTAATAGACGCTGATGATTTAAACAAAGGTGGCTTTACAGAGCTAGGGCAGAGCCTGCAGGCAACGGCTCCATCGTTTAACTTTTCTCGTACACAAGTGTCTGATGGCTCAGATTTATTTAGACCTGCCACGCTGCGCGGCTTACAGCCTGATCAAACGTTAGTGTTGGTAAACGGTAAGCGCCGCCATAATCAATCTATTTTTGGCCTTAATGGCACGGTAGGTGCGGGTGCTGCGGGTACCGATATGAACGCGATTCCGCTTACTGCACTTAAAGGCGTAGAAGTATTGCGCGATGGCGCAGCAGCGCAGTACGGCTCAGATGCAATTGCCGGCGTAATTAACTTATCACTTAATAATTCAACGGGTGTAACAACCGGTTACGTACAATACGGTGGCACCAGTGAGGGCGATGGCGACACGCTTTCTGCAGGTTTAAACCGTGGTTTTGATTTAGGTAACGAAGGCGGTTTTATTAACTTATCGCTTGAGTATCGTGATGCCGATGGTACAAACAGAGCTGAGCGCGATACGGGTGGTTCGTTAAACGTTGAACCAGGCACCCTAAGTGAAGATGTGCGTTGGGGCCAAGGTAATTCAGAAAGCGAATTTACCTCGTTGTTTTATAATATGGCGCTGCCAGTGGGTGAAAGCGAATTGTATTCATTTGGTGGCTATTCTGAGCGCACTGCGCTGGGTAACGGCTTTTACCGTAACTATAACGAAGCGTCTAAAAATGTAACGCAAGTATATAGCGATGGCTTTTTACCTCGCATTTATAACGAAGCTGAAGATATTTCAGTAGCGGTTGGTTTTAGAGGCGACATAACCCCAGATTGGGGATACGATGTATCGGCAGTGTATGGTGAAAACCAATACGACTTTACTTCACGCAATACGTTAAATGCCTCTTATGCGGCAGAGTATGTGTTTAATAACCCAGATGCAAGCGATGCCGACATAGCCGCAAATGCAGGGCCAACCGGTGGCTACTCGGGTGGTTTTAGGTTTGACCAAACAACGGTTAATGCAGATTTTAACGGCATAGTAGATATTGGCCGAAGTGAGCCTTTGTATATCACCTTGGGTGCAGAATACCGTAAAGAAAACTACGAAATAGTACCAGGCGATGAAGCGTCGTACGCATGTGGCCTTGCAAATATGGATACTTCGTACCCATCGGTTAACGATCCGGATCAATTTGCTCAATGTGGCTTTCAGGCTTATAACGGTCTGCGCCCAGAGGCGGCTAACAAGAGCGATCGCAACAGTTACGCGTTTTACGTAGATGTAGAAACGATGATCACTGATGCATGGAACGTAAGTGGTGCGCTACGCTATGAAGACTTTTCAGATGCAGGCGATGACTTAATTGGTAAATTAGCAACGCGTTATGAATTTAACGATAACTTTGCAGTGCGTGGTGCAGTATCTACCGGTTTTAGAGCGCCATCGCTGCAGCAAAGTGGCTATACTGCATTTACGACTAACCTAGGTTCAGATGGCACACTTACACAGTCGTTTACTGCAAATACGGGAACAGCTTTTCCAAGTGCATTGGGTGTAGATAGCCTAGAGCTTGAAACATCAACTAACTACAGCGCAGGTTTTGTTTACGATGTGACTAGCGAGCTGTCGTTAACGGTTGATTTTTACCGTGTAGAAATTAAAGACCGTATCACGCTTGGTAGTTTACTATCAGCTGATGATGTTGCCTTTAGCGATGAAGCTGTAGCCGCTTTACAAGCAACAGGCGCAGTGCAGGCTAACTACTTTTCAAACTCTGTAGATTCAACTACACAAGGTGTTGATATTATTGCCTCTTACCGTACTGATGTAGAGGGCGGGAACTTTGGTATCACCTTTGCGGGTAACCTAAACGACACTAAAATAGATAACGTAAACGCAGAAGAGGGTATTCCTGAGTCAGTGGCATTTGATGATTTACAACGTAGCTTTTTTACCGACGGTCAGCCAAGTGAGCGTGCTACCCTTACCTTTGACTACGAGCGTGATGCGTATGAAACAACGCTTCGTTTTAACTACTTTGGCGAAACAGACGTTAAGTACTTTGGTAACGACCACATCCCTTTACCAGGGGAGCTTTCGCCTACGGGGTCGTTTAAACCAACAAGTACAGTTGAATCGGCTGTGTTAGTTGATGTAAATGTAAGCTACCAAATTAACGAAATATTTAATTTATCAGTAGGTGCCGACAACGTATTTGATGAAACACCGGATGAGTTAGGTGACGACGAAGTACTTAACTTTATAACTAACGGTGCATTTAAATACCCTGTGCGTGCATTGCCTTATGGCTTTGACGGGCGTACTTACTATGCAAAAGTAAGCTTTGAATTTTAATTATTTGAGCTAAACCTATTTAACCTGAATTGCTGCTAGAGATAGATTTATTATCCAGAATTCAGTTTACTACTAAGCGCAGTTACTTACTGCGCTTTTTTAATGCTTATTTATTATGAAAAGAGCGTTAAAACACTTGCAAGGTTGAAAATTAGGCATACAATCGCCACTTCTTAAGGTTCTTATTGTTATAAATAATTTGGAAATAAAATGGCTAAAAAATCGAAAACCAAAGCCGCAAATAATAGTGCGGTAGAGACCGGGCGAGGTGTTATTAATCATAATGCGCTAGCGGCGTTAGTAACTTCTAAAGTGTTTAAACCACAAGTAGTAAAAGCTAAAAAAGGAAAAGGCTCGTATAAACGCACTAGCAAACACGTAAGACGAGAGTCTTATTTAATCGCGGCTTAAATAGCACCGATCAAATAAGACTTTTAACTGCCTACTTTTTGCCAAGCATACGCGTAAGCGTGTTGTCTTTATCAATAATATGGTGTTTTAAAGCGCCCACAATGTGTAAACCTAATGCCACTAATAGCGCATTTGCTGTAATACCGTGAAGGGCTCTGCCAAGCCTTGGTTAAAAGCGAGGCTTTTTTGTGGGTTTTCTGGGTTGGGGTTGTGCGGTATAAGCTCAAGCCCGAACACCTCCACGCCGTGACCACCAAAGCCCGACATAATCAGCCCCGAAATAGGCATAAGTAACATGCTTATTATAAGAACGTAATGCACAATTTTAGCTAACACTTGCTCATAATTTGGATGTTCAACATCGTGCTTTGGCCAACCATTTATAATGCGCCATGTTACTCTTAGTAACGCAAAAGCAAGTAGTATTACGCCAAATGATTTGTGCCAACTCATTAGAAAAAACGCTTTAAAGTTTTCGATATACAGGCCTGAGCCCAATAACCCAATAATTAAAATAGCGACAATCCAATGCAGGCTTATAGTGGTTTTACTTAATGTACGTGGTGTATCTTTTGTTAGTTTCATTGTGGTTAGTCCTAACTTAAAAAGTGGCCCTTAGTCGCGTTACAGTTGAATAATCAACATTAATGCGGCTAGCTTAAACAATAGAAGGTTAAAGTAGGGTTAACGACACTTATTTTTGAGTTTAAAAAGGGATAACCCGCAACGCGTGGTTCAGCGCAATGTTTGTTGCTTAAATAATGTATTTCATAATGAGAATAAATGAGCAATTGAGAAGTGAAAGTGGTAGGCGCGAAGCTTGATCGCGTAAGATGCAAGTTACTTGTCTAAAAGCGGAGTGGCTTTTTACCTCTTTGTGAATGCGTTGGTTTAATTAACGCGCTACCGCTCGTCACGCCCGCGAGCTGCGCGGCTACAAGGTAATTTACCTCGGAGTTAATTTTGTAGGCAGGCGTAGGGGGTTGTGATGTGAGCTTTGCCGCATTTAATACTCAAAGGCTGCCTCTTTTAAATTATTGGCGATGGTTTGAGAGGGATTTTCGCCGAATAATTGCGTGTAGTCTTTAGTGAATTGCCCTGCATGCCAAAATCCCCAATTGGCTGCTATAACGGATATAGGCTTGGTTTGGCCAACCGTTTTAAGTGCTCGCCTTACGTTATTTAAACGGGTTAAACGCAAAAACTTAAGTGGGTTAATACCTAATATGCTTTCGAAACTGTATTGCAATGTACGCCTACTAACAAAAGTAAGCTCACAAAGTTCGGTTATGGTAATTGTTTTTTGGGGATTGGCTGCCACGTACTCTTTTACTTTATCGACCACCGCTTTACGGTGTTTGTAACTTGGGGCAATGCTTTGCTGCGGGTTATCGGCTTGTAATAAGTGTAGTGCTAGCATATTAAGCATATCTTGTTGAGATTCTGGTTTTAGCCCAAAGCCAGTGCCAGTCGCCATAGTATTAATTATTTGTCTTGCTGTTTTAAGTGATGAGTCGCTTACCGACAAACGAGCAGATTGTGCAGATAAAAGGTTTTTAATTGTAACGCCCTGTAACTGCGCCATATATTCAATTGAATGCCAGTTAATAACCAAACCGTAAATATCAAATTGCTCAGGGGTAATTAGTTCAAAGTCGCTATTGCTTGTGCGGCACATAAACTGATTGCTTGCCACATTAAGACCATTAATTTTACTTTGCTGAGACTGACTCGGTATACCCAGCCAAATAGAGTTAGGTGCTATGTTGCATTGTTGTCGCAGCGCGCGTTCGGTGTACTCTTTAAACGCATGGATACCGCTGTAGTTAACGCCTTCTATGCAACCAAAAAATCCGCCCTCGCTTACTTGGTCATACTTTTGCTGCCATTGAGTAAGGTTATGTGCTTGCTCGTCAATATCGTGGGTGAATACCTTGCTCTTTTGTGGTGCATAGTTGCTGCCTTGCTGCGCCATATCGGTGATGCTCTTTTAAAGTAAATAAAATTTAGTTTACGTATGTGACAAAGTTACATTTGTAACTTGCTGAAATACAATAATAAAAGATGATTTGCCAAAATTCGATAGTCACTTGGTATAAATTAAGCTCTCTTGTAACTATTCAAAATTGATTTATAGCTAATATAACGCAAGCCCTATACCAAGGTTTTAAATATTAGTTATACGGAGTAAATCATGGCACATGGATATAGTTATACGTTAGGTACACAAGCATATCAATTCAAGAGCTTAGCGCAATTAATGGCTAAAGCTACGCCACAGCGCTCAGGTGATAGACTAGCGGGGGTTATTGCACAATCGGCACAAGAACGCGCAGTAGCACAAATGACCTTGGCCGAAGTGCCGCTTAAAACATTTTTAAATGATGTGCTTATTCCCTACGAACAAGACGAAATTACACGCTTAATAATTGATGAGCACGATGCAAACGCCTTTAAACTTATCTCGCACTTAACCGTGGGAGATTTTAGAAACTGGTTATTAAGTGACTATGCTACACCTACTGTACTTGCAAGTGTTAGGCAAGCTATTACCCCTGAAATGGCCGCTGCAGTAAGTAAAATAATGCGTAATCAAGATCTTATTCTCGTTGCCAAAAAGTGCCACGTAAAAAGTGCGTTTAGAAATACCATAGGTTTGCCAGGGCATTTATCAACACGTTTGCAACCTAACCACCCAACTGATGACATAAACGGTATTGCTGCCTGCATGCTCGATGGCCTTTTATACGGCAATGGCGATGCGGTTATAGGTATTAACCCTGCCACCGACAACGTAGCTCAAGCCATAAAGCTGATGAAGCTAATGGATGATGTAATTCAGAAATACGAAATTCCAACTCAAAGCTGTGTGCTTACCCATGTAACTAATACCATAGAATGCATAGAAGCGGGGGCACCGGTGGACTTGGTTTTTCAGTCAATTGGCGGTACAGAGGCTACAAATTCAAGCTTTGGTTTTAATTTGAATACATTAGCTGAAGCGCAAGATGCTGCGCTGAGCTTAAAGCGTGGCACGGTTGGCAATAATGTAATGTATTTTGAAACCGGGCAAGGCAGCTCGCTTTCGGCCAATGCGCACCATGGGCTTGACCAACAAACTTGTGAGGCACGCGCGTATGCTGTAGCGCGTAAGTTTGACCCTTTATTAGTTAATACCGTTGTCGGCTTTATTGGCCCTGAGTATTTATTTGATGGCAAAGAAATTACCCGCGCAGGGCTTGAAGATCATTTTTGTGCCAAGCTTTTAGGCATACCTATGGGGTGCGATGTGTGTTACACCAACCACGCCGAGGCCGACCAAAACGATATGGATAACTTACTCACCTTACTAGGCGTTGCGGGTTGCTCGTTTGTAATGGGCATACCAGGTTCTGACGACATTATGCTTAACTACCAAACCACCTCGTTTCATGATGCGCTCTATGTGCGACGTGTTTTAGGTTCGCGCCCCGCCCCTGAGTTTGAAGCCTGGCTAAGTAGGATGAAAATTATGGAAAATACTGCCGAGTCCATTTTATCAAATACCTTACCAAGTGCCTTTGTTACGCCTTTAAAGGCAGTGCAAGGAGGGATGTAATGAAATCTGTAGAGCCTATAAATATAAAAACACGTAATTATAAAAGTAACGGTAAAGTGGTAGAAAACCCATGGCGTGATTTACGTCGTTTTACGGATGCGCGAATAGGCCTTGGCCGCGCAGGTATTAGTTTACCGACATCTGAAATGTTAGCGTTTCAGCTATCGCATGCTCAAGCGCGCGATGCGGTTAACTTTCCGTTAGACATTGGCGAAATGACAAAATCACTAAGCACTATTAATGGGCTGTGTGATTTAGGTAAACCTTTAAATGTACAAAGCGAAGCTGCCGATCGTGTTACGTATTTGCAGCGCCCCGATTTAGGTCGAAAGCTAAACGAAGCAGGGCGAAACACTCTTTTAAACACGATGCAAAGCAGCGCACAAGCGCAGTATGATTTAGCTATTGTAGTCGTTGATGGGCTTTCGTCGCTGGCGGTACAAAAAAACGCCGCGCCATTTATCACCGAGCTTTTAAAGCAGCTTCCCACTGAGCCATCACCTTACAAAATTGCGCCAATTACCTTAGTAATGCAAGGCCGCGTGGCAATTGGTGACGATATTGGCGAGCTGCTGAATGCGCAGGTTGTAATGGTATTAATTGGGGAGCGCCCTGGGCTTAGCTCCCCCGACAGCCTGGGCCTTTATTTAACGTGGGCGCCAAAAACGGGGCTAAACGATGCGTGTCGTAATTGTATTTCGAATATTCGCCCTGCAGGGCTTAGCTACTTTGAGGCAGCCCGAAGAGCCGTATATTTATTGCAAGAGGCAAAAAAGTGCGGGCTTACAGGGGTTAATTTAAAAGACCGAACACAGGATGATGTAATAGAGCACCAGGTTCAAACCACTAATTTTTTAATCGCGGAATAAAACCATAAAAAAGAGGTCAAAATGTCTAATAACAATAAAGAGTATCTTGCACAAAGGCAGTTAAAAAGTGGCACAGCGGGTTGGTTATTGCTTGCAGGGCTTGGGGTATCGTATGTAATTTCGGGAGATTTTGCTGGCTGGAATTTTGGTATAGCAGAAGCCGGTTGGGGCGGCTTTGCAATTGCTGCCGTGTTAATGGCAATAATGTATTTAACACTAGTGCTATCGCTTGCTGAAATGTCGGCCGCTATTCCTGCGGCGGGTGGTGGTTACAGTTTTGCGCGCCAAGCAATGGGGCCTGCAGGGGGTTATTTAACCGGTCTTGCGGTATTAATTGAATACGCACTAGCACCTGCTGCTATTGTTATATTTATTGGCTCGGCGGTTGAGGCATTAACAGGGTTTAATGGCCCGTGGGTATATGCACTGTTTTATTTAACCTTTGTGGGAATTCACTTAGCGGGTGTGGGTGAAGCGTTAAAAGTGATGATGGTGATTAGTGGCCTGGCTGTACTGGCAATTATTGCCACCGCCGTGACGTTAATTGCTAATTTTGATGCGGCTAATTTGTTCGATGTGGCGGTAACCAATGCTACAGGCGCAAATAAATTTTTACCGCTTGGTTGGTATGGTGTGTGGGCTGCGCTTCCTTTTGCTATGTGGTTATTTTTAGCAGTAGAAGGCGTACCGCTTGCAGCCGAGGAAGCGAAAAACCCAGCTAAAGATGTACCTAAAGGCATTATTGGCGCTATGTTATTTTTATTATTTACAGCACTACTGGTTGTTGTATTAGTGCCTGGCGCGGGCGGTGCACAAGCCATGGGCTCAAGTGCTGTACCGCTAGTAGATGCGCTTAATGTAACGGGTAATAAAAGCTTAGCGACTGTAGTAAATGTTTTAGGGTTAGCGGGTCTAGTTGCCTCGTTCTTTTCGATTATTTATGGTTATAGCCGTTTAGTGTTTGCGCTTTCGCGTGCGGGCTATTTACCGCGTTCGTTATCAATTACTACAGCGCGTAAAGTCCCCGCACGTGCGTTAATTGTACCCGCTATATTTGGTTTTATTGCATCACTGAGTGGCGAGGGCGATTTAATGCTCGCTATGGCGGTGGTAGGTGCGACGGTATCGTATGCATTAATGGCGCTGAGCCATATTATGCTACGTATTAAGCAACCTAATTTAGATCGCCCTTATAAAACGCCAGGTGGCGTGGTTACATCGGGTATTGCGTTAGTGTTATCGCTTATTGCATTAACGGGTGTGTACGCGTTTGACCCTCGTGCATTTTTGTATACGGTCGTGCTCTTTGTGATTGGGGCAGCTTATTACTTTGGGTACAGCTCAAAACATTTGGTAGCTAAAAATGCAGATGAAGAATTTGCAATGCTAGCCGATGCTGAAGCAGATTTAGCCGCCTCAAACTAAATGGGTTAACAAGAGGGTAAAAGCGTTGCTTTTAAAACGCCAGCAAGCTGCGCGTCTACAGGAGTCATTAAGCTCTGCTGTTAAGGCTAGCTATGGGCGCGATATTATATCGCGCTTGTAGAGTTTAAACCCCTTTGTGATTTATTAATTTTTAATACAAAAATGCACAAAGAGAAAAGAATGAGGAGTAAATGAGAAGTGAAACTTGTAGGCGTGAAGCTTGCTCGCGCAAGATTTTAGTTATTTCTCTAAAAGCGAAGTGTCTCTTAACCTCTTTGTGATTTATTGATCTTTAATACAAAAATGCACAAAGAGAGGAGAATGAGGAGTAAATGAGAAGTGAAACTTGTAGGCGCGAAGCTTGCTCGCGCGCGATGCAAGTTACTTTTCTAGGTATTCACCTTCGCTTCTCAGTGGTGAAACAATCACTTTATACCTCGGTTAAAGCGTCGCTTTTAAAACGCCAGCAAGCTGCGCGTCTACACCCCTCATTTAACTTATGCGGGTTACTTTTACTTTTATTTTACCTGCATTAGCGCCGTAAAAGCGGCTTAAGTCGTTGGCAAAGGGGCAAAACTCACCGGATTTAGCTACTTTTATGTCACTGCCACCAGCAATTTCAAACAGGTGTTCATCGTTTTGATTTATAGCACCTACTAAAGAAAACCATTGTGCGCGAGGAAGTCGTCTAAATGGTTCAAGTAATGCTATGGGGATTTCTTTCACACCTAATTGCACGTTATCGCGATGCCACCCGCTGGCAGTGCACTTTACGCCATCGTCGTACCAAAACTGGTTTGGATAAGGCGTAAAGCGATACGTAGCGCCTTGCTCAAGCATTAAACCGGTGGTGTTATATTGCTCTGAGGCAAATACCATTACATCTTGGCTTTGATTAATCCCAAGCACGCTCATATTTTGGTTAGCGAGTGCAATGTGGGGGCTTAACCCGACAAAGCTTAATGTTGTGCCGTCGTTATAACTCATTTTGTAATGACGTTTTTTAAGCGATTCTGGGCGATAACTGGTTAGTTTATTAATCCGTGTAGCCACGCTTTGGTGAACTAATGGCTCAAGGTTGCTTGCTTCGTTATCAATCAGTACACAACACTCCCTGTCGACCAATTTAAAAATGGAATTAAACCAAAAGTAATTTTGCTGATGGCTTAAAGCCAGAGGATCGGGCGTTACGGTTACATCGTCTTGGTCAACTAATTTACTGCCAGGCAATAAGGTTTCGTAGTCAATATCGTGGCTAGTTAATAAACTAATTTTAAGAGGTTGCTCAATTAACCATTCAAGCGCATAGCGCAGGCAAATATCAGCTAGGCCATCGCGGTAATAACCACCGCCAATATCTGAATGCGCCCCTGCAAACCAAAGCTCGGTAATATTATTTTGATGGTTCATTAGGGTGGGTTCAAATGCGCGGCGTTTTTCATCAAGTGCTACGCAGTGCAGTGCCTGCGAAATATTTTTGGCAATGGTGTGGTTTTCAAAAATAACATGCTGGGCACCGCGTGTTGCTTTACTGACTTTTGATAAACCAATTGAGGCCACGGTATCAAATACACATACGTAAACATTATCGCTAATTAAAGGCTCTAGGATTTTTGCAAAACGCCGAGCAAGTGCGCCGCCCCGGCTAAAACCGGTAAGTAAAAGGGTATCGCCTAGTTGGTAATGCGTTTTAAAATCACGCATGGCTTGATTTAAAATACTGGCAACATCGTCACCACGTGGCGCTAAAGTTTGGTTTAAAATACGTTTTAGGCGGCTTCCTTTGGTGCCAATACCTTGATAATAAAAACTAAGCTGGTTTGTAAATGGGGTGGTGGGGGAGTCATCGAGCTTGCCGCCTAATAATAAATGCAGCTTAAGAATATTAGAAATACTACTGTCTTCTTTAAAATGATCTGAACTAAATTGCTCTGCATCGCGAGGCTCGCCCCCGGTACCATCAAAATTAAAAATTAGCGTTTTACCCGTCATAGCCCTAATCCTTTAATTGTTTTAAATACTCTACACAGGCAATGTTAAATATTAAAGACATTAATTTAGCTATATAGCACGCTAAGGGCATTAGCGTGCTTAGCGGGTTATTTAGTGATTATCAAACATATAATGATTTAGCTCTGTGCCTTGGGCAGGCTTAAGCGCTGGTTTTAGCTGAATTAACTGCTGATAAACCTCAGGGTAAAACATTTTTAATCGTGCTACACGGGCTAAGTGGTTTGGCTCAAACTCTTTTACAAGTTGTAGCGCTAGTGGAACGTTTTTGCTTAATTTCCCTTGGTGATAGCTTTGTTCTAGCGCTAGGTCGAGTATATCTACGCCCAGCTTTTTTGTATCAGAGGGTATTTTATTATCAATTAAAAATTGCACTATATCGTTTGAGGCAAACATTGCTTGAAGGTATACGTCGCGGCCATACACGTCGGTAATCGAAAAATCAAAACCAGCGTGTTTTAGTTTTTGCCATTGACCAAGTGGAAGTTTGCTCAATCGTAGTAAATCACTCGGTGGCTTAGGTTCTACTCGGCTTTGCCAAAGAGTGATTAAATCATCAGGTTTTAACAGTAATAAAGAAAAAAGCGTATCCGTTTCGGCTTGAGTTAATACTGTACTAAGGCTGTACTCATACGCTTTTTGGTATTGCTCTTCAGATAAAAATTCGCTAAATGTGCTTTGGCTTCTACCGTATGAATGCTGATTGTTTTGTGAAGCAAACCAGTAGTTAACTAAAACAGGGTCTATTGCGTGCAAAATGACTGGGGTGTTATCACCGTGCTCTTCATTTGCATTCCAAACTTGATTGTAAGCTTGCCTTATATCAACTAACTGTTCGGCGGTTTTTAACTCTTTATGTAGATCATTACAATTGTTACTACGCGCTTGTAGCTCATTTTTTTGTTGTTCTAGGTCTATTAAATAAGTAGCTATGGCAGAATTATCGTTAGTTGTTATTTTAGGTAACTCTACATTGCTTATTCTACCTATAGGGCTAAAGTAAGCGAATTGCGTAGGGTTGTCCTGCTTATTAATATAGGCACCTTGCTGGTAAATAAAGTCATTTACAAAAAATACCCCTTGGTTATTTAGGTCGTTATTCGCATTGCCGCTATGTGCCTTGTAACCACGCTTTTTAAGATAGTCCAAAAGCTGGGTGTGTTTAGTATCTAATGGGGCTAGGGTTAAGTTGCCGCTTTTTGGCAGGTTTACAATAGCTACGTCTAACCCTGTAAATAAACCAGGCTCGTTGGTTGGCGTAATCCCTTTTGTTTGCAGTGCTTTTACAATGGGTAAATTGAATTTACTGACCGCAATATCAGCTAAGTTATATAAAACAGTGTTTTGTTCGTATAACGGCAAGGCATCTAGCGCGGGAACTTGCTGTAAAAGGGCAATAATATATTCATTAGGTATATCATTTTTTATAGCGGTAGCCACTTCATTCACTGTAAATTGGTTAGATGAAATAGCTTGCTCAAACTCTTTAAGCGAGAGTTTGTCTGCGTTAAGTACGAATAATGTTGCTGGGGATATTACCTCACTGCCCTCAACTTTAATAAACGATTGCACATAAGTTGTAAATGTATCGGTGTTGCTTAATAAAGCGTAAAGCGTTTCTTTTTGTACATTTTCATCAACAGGCAAGCTAATAGTAAGCCCCGGTGGAGCCGTGCTACTGTTGCCTAAATCTTTGAGTAGTTTTTTTACTTTGTCGTTGGTGAGGTTTTTAATTGCTTCAATACCTTGCCAATTAGCTAACCCGTTTAAAGAGTGAGTAATGTTAAGTTGCTGCTTTTGCTCAGCAACAATGGCGTCTTTTAAAAGGGCAATGTATGTACGTTGATTAAGCTTTGATAAAGTTGAATACTTTAAAAGCGTGGATACCGATGCCCCTTTTTTGAGTTCACTTACAAAAAATGAAACAAGCGACTGATTCAAGGTTTGTATTTTAGTACTTTGTTGTTGTGATTGTTCTCTGCACAGACTAATTTGCTTTTTTAGTTTATTAACTACCTGTAGGGGTGAGTCCTCACTTGGCTTCTTTTTATTAACTGTACTGGGCTCAGTGGTGGTTGGCTCCACTTTTTCAGTGTGCCCAACATCTTCAAAATGAGGTTGAGTTTGGAAAAAATAAACGGCCAAGGCAGTGATTGTTACAATCCCGAAAAGTACTTTTTTCATTAGCGTCAATCCCTTGAATTCACAAATATATTTATCTGCATGGTACTCTTTTAGATACGCATAAAGCAAAAAAGCTTTAAGAAATAATACTATCTCTTAAAGCTTTTGATTACTTAGCCGTTGTGTTTATGGATTAATGCAATTTCATTTTAGGGCGCACAACACGTAGTACTTTTTCGCTTATCCACAACGCAAAGGTTTTTGCGCTGCCGTGAATGGCGCGCTGGTGCATACGATACAGCGATATATACATAAAGCGAGCAATTTTACCTTCTATAAAAAAGGTATTGCTGGTTAGGTTACCCATTAAATTACCTACCGTACTGTAGCGCGATAAATTAACGAGCGAGCCATGGTCGCTATATTTAAAGCCACACAAAGGCTGTTGTTTTAAAGTCGCAATGAGGTTTTTTTCTACACACAGCGCCATTTGATGCGCCGATTGTGCGCGCGGTGGAACGAGCTTTCCGTCTTCTTGGGTAAAGGCGCAGCAATCACCAAGTACAAAAATGCTTTCATCTACAGTGCTTTGTAAAAACTCGTTAACCTTAATTTGGTTGCTACGGGTAAGCTCAAAAATACCTAAATCTTTAATAAAGTCAGGCGCTTTTACCCCAGCAGCCCACACCATTATATCGGCGTCTATGTGTTCTTCGTCTTTTGTTATAAAGCCTTGCTCGGTGGCTTCTTTAACCTGTGTTTGTTCTCGTACGTTTACACCTAGCTTTAATAATTCGCGTTTTGCGCTATCGGCAATGCGCTCGGGCAGGGCGGGTAAAATACGTGGCCCCGCTTCAATTAAATGGATATGTAAACGCTTAGACGACATATTTGTAAGGCCGTAAAGCTTTAATAATTCAGATACATGGTAAAGCTCTGCTGATAGCTCAACGCCGGTTGCGCCACCGCCCACAATGGCAATATTTAATGATTGCTGTTGGTTATCGTCTTGATGCAGGCGAGTAAAACTGTCGAGCAGTGAATGCTGAAAACGCTCAGCTTGCTGGTTTGAGTCTAAAAAGTAGCAATGATCTTTTATTCCTGGGGTATTAAAGTCGTTACTTACACTGCCTATGGCAATAACAAGGTGATCGTAGCGTACGCTACGCTTTGGCAAAATAGTGTGGCCTAGTTCATCAAGATGCGGCGCGAGGGTAATGGTTTTGTTGCTTTGGTCTATGTCGCAAAATGTACCAAGCTGAAAATTATAATGATGTTTTGCAGCGTGGGCCGAATACACAACGCCATCTAAATCGGGGTCAATAGAACCTGTCGCTACTTCGTGTAGTAACGGCTTCCATATGTGGGTACGGTTTTTATCGATTAAAAGAATTTCGGCTTGTTTTTTCTTCCCTAATTTATGCCCTAATTGTGTTGCCAGCTCTAGTCCGCCTGCGCCACCGCCAATAACGACGATTTTAGGTTTAGTTATATTCATAGCAATGCCCCGTAAAAATAATATACCCAAATAATCTGATTATTCTTGTTGAAAATCACTTGGGTATAAAATTAAGTCTGCTTTGAAAGCTGTTGAGCATCTACAGTGTATTTTGCGCCTAAATAACGGCTATGTCAGCAAAAAATACTGAATAAAGGCATATAAGTTATACTCACTTTCTTATCGTTTAGCTGTGCAGTTAAATTGCTGTTAAAAAAAGAAGTATGTTTCAGCTTTAGCGGGGCAACACCCGCGTTGGTTAGTAAGTACTTAAATTAATTAAGTACTTACTTGGTAATTAATTAATGATTGTGAGATTGAGTAACATCCCTTTTAGCTCCGCTTGTGCTTCTTCGTTTAACGGCAATAGAGGTTTTCGTGGTTCGCCAACATCAAATCCTTGTAAGGCGTATCCAGATTTTATTGCGGCAGCAAGCCCTGATTTAACAATAAATTCTAAAAAGTTATATTGCTGATAAAATAGAGCTCTTGCTTTGTTATTGTCATTAGCTTTTACAGCTTCGTATAATTGCTTTGGTTTATTAGCGATTAAACATGGTGCTGCGGTACACCAGCCAGCAGCCCCTGCTACTAACGCATCAAGCGCTAGGTGATTACAGCCATTAAAAAATGGCACTGTGCCGTTAGATAATTCGTAAATCTTGTGCATGCGTTGTATGTCACCTGTACTCTCTTTGATCATAGTTGCATGAGGAATACTTTCAACCATATGCAGCATAAACTCTGGTGACATATCAACCTTGCAAGTAGCAGGGTTGTTGTAAATCATAATGGGGAGCGGTGTTTCATCAGACACACGTTTAAAATGTGTGAATATTTCATCTTCGTTAAGAGGGTAGTAAGAAAAGGGTGAAAGCATGATTGCATTTGCGCCGATATCATGTGCGTATTTAGCACGCTTTAATGCTTGTTCTGTTGTTAGTTCTGCAATACCTATAATTACAGGCACTCTGCCTGCAATATATTTAACTGTGTAGTTTGCAACGTTTTCCCACTCACTTTGACTTAAATAGGCCGCTTCGCCAGCGCTACCTAAAGCTGCAATGGCATCTACTTCAGCCTCTAGTAAAGTATCTAAAATAGTTTTTAACTTATTAAAGTTTATTCCTTGACCATTATCATGAAATGGTGTGATTGGATAACCTATGATCCCTGATAAATTCATTTTAATACTCCTAAATGCAGTCGTTATGGTGTTTTAAAGCTTGTCGTGTGTAATACGCAAAATTCACTTGGTTACGTTTTTCTGTTGAGACCCAATCATGGGCTTCTTGTGCTAAATTCTCGGGGAGTGGTTTAATTGTTCCGGCAGCCATAGCAAGTAATTGTAGTTTTGCGGCTCGCTCAATTAAAATGGCAAGGTTACACGCCTCTTCAATTGTTTTTCCTATGACTAGTTGGCCATGATGAGCTAAGAATAACGCTCTGTTTTTACCCAATGCTTTTGAGATGAGTTCACCTTCTTCGTTACCAACAGGGACACCTGGCCAGTGGTCAACAAATGAACAGTCGTTGTATAGCCCACAGGTATCCATTTGAGAAATTGCCAACGGCACTTCCAGCATTGAGAGTGCCGCTATATGCGTTGGATGTGTATGGATTATACAATTTACCTCAGGGTGCTCTTTGTATATCCAAGTATGAAAACGATTTGCCGGATTTGCCATTGCATTAGGCTCTAAAGGCTTCAGGTCGTGATCAACTTCTATTAAATTCTCAGCGGTAATTTCGTCAAACCCAAGCCCAAACCTCTGGGTTAAGAATGTTTGGCTTATAGGTAAACGGCTGGTAATTTGACCGGCTAACCCTGAGTTATGGCCTTTATCGAATAAAATTCTGCATGTTAAAGCCAGTTTTTGCCTATCTGTAAATTGGCTGTCTTCTATAAGGGTATTCATGTTTTTCTTGGCTATTTGCATGAGTGCGTGTTTAGTTGCATTTGCTGTTTTCACCTAATCTCTCCTGTGGTTATGTTTTGACATTAACGTAAAGGTAGCGTTAGGCTGGATTAATAATAAGAACCAGATATGTTATTTATATAGGGCCAGCTGTGAGGGTGTATGTTAAGACCTTGGGATATTAAATTTTCGTTTGAAGGCAATAATGCAAAAACACTTCACTCTAAGTTATTGAATTGCTTAATAAGTGATATAAAAAGAGGGCGATTACTACCTGGGAGTATGTTACCTGGCACCCGTACTTTAGCTAAACAGCTAAATATAAATCGAAAAACAGTACAGTATGTGTATGAAGAGTTAGAAGTGCAGGGGTGGTTAAAAAGCAAAGTTAGGCGTGGAACCTTTGTAGCTGAATCTTTACCTGAACAAACTTTGTCAGACGCAGATAGTAAATTAGTTAGTAGCACTGTAAAAACTAAAGCCCCCTCTGATTTAACAGAAGAGCTATATATTGAGGCTTTAGCGCAGGCAAGCTGTATAACAACAACTAATGATGGTACCCCTGATGCGCGATTAATTCCTTATGAGTTATTAGCCAGAACATATAGGCGCATATGTGTAAATTTAAGCCGACGATCAAAGCTTGGTTATGGAGATCCTAGAGGGGCATTAGAGCTAAGAATGTCATTACAAAAAATGGTTTCAAGTGATCGCTATATAAACTGCTCAGAGCAAGAGATATGCATTGTTAGAGGAAGCCAAATGGGTATTTATTTAGCTTCAAGGGTACTCGATCCAACAAATGGCGCCATTGTTATGGAAGAGCTGTGCTATGCACCTGCTCAAGCTACTTTTGAAGCAAATGGCTTTAAAGTATTGAAGTGTAAGTTAGACAAAGACGGACTTAATATCGAACACTTACAAAAGTTAATTCGTGATAATAAAGTGGCTGGCATATATGTTACACCTCACCATCAATACCCAACCACAGTATGTTTACCAATGGAACGAAGGTTGGCTCTACTTCGCCTTTCAAAGTGTCACCATTTAACCGTAATAGAAGATGACTATGACCACGAATTTCATTACGAGACAAACCCCATACCACCATTAGCAAGTTTACCAAATTCCGAAAATGTTGTTCACATAGGATCTATGTCTAAAGTATTTGCTCCTGGATTAAGGCTTGGTTACATCGTTTGTAGTACGGAGTTGATTCAGCGCGCAGCACAAGAGATAGTACTTATAGATAGGCAAGGAAATACAATCACAGAGCATGTTGTATCTGACTTAATGGAGACAGGCGAAGTTAAAAGGCACATAAGAAAAGTAAGGCGGGAATATAGGCAAAGAAGAGATCATACCGTCAATGAGTTTTCGCGTATTTTTGGTAGCAAGGTATCGTTTGATATTCCTACCGGTGGGTTGGCTATTTGGGTTGATATATCTAAAATGACAAAAGGAAAAGACTTATCCAATTTTAAGAGTAACGATTCGATTTTGAGTACTTTTTTTAATAACGCTCAGCAAACACCAACTCATATCCGCTTTGGCTTTGGATCGATAGATAAAACGGAAATTACTCATTCGATTCAATCACTTTACGCGACTTTAGTTGATGAAAAATAAGGCACTAATTCTTAATATTATTTTTACATAAAAAGTATGGCTGAATATAAGTTATAATCGCTTAAACCCATTTTATTAGCCGCTGTAATACTAAAAAGGATATTTATGACCACGCCATTAATTACATCACTTGAGCAGCATTTTGGTTTTAGCCAATTTAGAGCAGGGCAACAGCAAACCATTGAGCAGCTTTTAAATGGGCAGTCGTCACTGGCTATATTTCCTACGGGGTCGGGTAAGTCGTTGTGTTATCAGTTAACGGCTATGCATTTACCCAACTTAACTTTGGTGGTATCGCCTTTACTTGCCTTGATGAAAGATCAAATTAGCTTTTTAAATAGCAAAGGTATTTACTCGGCAAGCCTTGATTCGAGCCAAGATCAAATGCAAAGCAGCACCGTAATGAACGATGTGCGAAATGGTAAAATTAAAGTATTAATGGTGTCGGTGGAGCGTTTTAAAAACGAGCGCTTTAGAGAGTTTATAAGCCAAGTTGCGCTGTCTATGCTGGTGGTAGATGAGGCGCACTGTATATCGGAATGGGGCCATAACTTTAGACCCGACTACCTTAAACTACCGCGATACCGCGAAGAGCTAAATATTCCACTGGTATTATTGCTAACCGCTACCGCCACTAAAAAAGTAAAACGCGATATGAGTGAGCGTTTTAATATTGCCCCTGAGTGTATTGTACAAACGGGCTTTTACCGCGCTAACCTCGATTTAAGCGTACTAAGTGTAAAAACAGCTGATAAAAACACTGAGCTTACTAACATAGTGCGTGCGCAAAACGGCCCAGGAATTGTGTATGTAACGCTTCAGCAAAGTGCTGAGCAAGTAGCAAACACGTTAAGTGCGCAAGGTATACAGGCGGTTGCATATCATGCAGGGCTTGAAGATACGCTGAGGTGGCAAATTCAAGATGATTTTATGGCGGGTAAAATTAACGTAGTAGTAGCAACTATAGCCTTTGGTATGGGCGTTGATAAATCAGATATTCGCTTTGTTATACATTACGATTTACCAAAATCAATTGAAAACTACAGCCAAGAAATTGGCCGCGCAGGGCGCGATGGTAACCTATCAAACTGCTACACCCTAGCTAATTTAGATGGCCTAAACACAGTAGAAAACTTTGTGTACGGCGACACCCCAGAGCTGAGTGGCATTGAATATGTTATTAACGATATTAAAGCCCAGCCCCAGCAATGGGAAATGCAAGAATACAGTTTATCGAGCGAAAGTAATATTCGCCAATTAGCGCTTAAAACCTTGTTAGTACAACTAGAAATGCAAGGCGCAATAACGCCGCAGTACGCCTATTACGCTGATTTTAAATACAAGTTTTTGGTTGATAAAAACGAGCTACTTAGCCAGTTTGACGAGCAGCGCCAAGCCTTTTTAACGCAAATATTTAGCCATACCGATTTTAAAAAAATATGGGGTACGCTTAATTTTGACACCCTTACCCAAGCCGCGCAGGTTGACCGCAAACGCGTAGTAGCCGCGCTAGACTACCTAGCCGAAAAAAACCTAATAACCCTTGAAACCAAACGTATTACCCAAGTTTACAAAGTGCATAGTGAGGTTATAAATAACCCTGAGCTTGCAAAACAATTACACAGCTATTTTAGTGAAAAAGAACAAGCCGAAATTAAACGTATAGCTGCATTGGTACGCTTTTTTGAGCTACAAAGTTGCTTAAGCTATAACTTAGCGCGATATTTTGACGACCAGAATGCGCCAGCGCAATGCGGGCATTGTAGTGCATGCCGTGGTAATGCTGTAAAGCTTGAGTATTCAATAGAGCCTGCTCACATTGCCGATGACATTATTTATCAAAAAGTGGATGAGTTTTTAGCGCACATGGCAACAAAAGGCATTCACAGTGTAGGTATTGAAACCCAGTGCCGCTTTTTAGCGGGCATGAGCGTGCCGTTATTTGCACGTAACAAAGTACGCCAACTGAGCGGCTTTGCGCTTTGCGAGCAAATGCGCTACAGCGATATAAAAGCAAAACTACTAGCGCGCTAATTTATAGCTATTTAATGCAATTGGTATGAGTTCCTGTATCCTAGTGGCTTACTCTTTTTTATTAAGTCACTATGCCTAACACTGTTATTCCAAGTAAAACTATCTTCTCTACACCTGAGCCTGTAACCTGCGCTAATTGCCAAGCATGTTGCTGCCAATTAGAAGTGCGCATAGTGACCGACACGGGCGTGCCTTTTCAATACATTGATTACGATAAGTGGGGCAGCGAAGTAATGAAACGAGGTGACGACGGTTGGTGCCAGGCACTCGACCGTAACACATTAATGTGTACCATTTACGAAAACCGCCCACTTACGTGCCGCGAGTTCGAAATGGCCTCAAACGAGTGTATTACTGAGCGCGAAATAGCGGGTATTTAATAAATATACGCATACAACAAAGGGGCTTGAAAGCCCCTTTGTTGTATGCGTTAAAAAATTACTTCACTTTAAAGTAACTAATGTATTGTTTTAATGTTGTTGAAAGGTCGGCAAGTGCAACGGCTTTTTGCGCATTGTTATTAAGCGATTGGCTGGTTTCTTGCGACATATTGGCAATTTCTTCAACGCCTGAACTAATTTGTGCAACGGTTGCTACTTGGTTTGATGTGGCTTCTACAATTTCAAGCACATTACTTAATGAGTCGTTGGCTTGTTGTTGTATCTGGTTAAGCAGCTCATTTGCCTCGTGGGTTAGAGTTAAGCCATTTTCTACCTGCGGTACGGTGGTTTCCATAGCGGTTACCGACGCTTGCGTGTTTTCTTGCACTTGTAAAATCATTTTTTCAATGTCGCCGGTCGCATCGCCTGTACGTTGGGCAAGCTGCCTTACTTCGTCGGCTACAACAGCAAAGCCTCGGCCAGATTCACCCGCTCTTGCTGCTTCTATTGCCGCATTAAGTGCTAATAAATTTGTTTGATCAGAAATACTTCGGATCACACTTAATATATCGCCAATGTGTTTTACATGTTCTTGCAGCACATTTACTTGATTTACAGTGGCTTTAACCGTTACGGAAATTTGCTCAATTTCGGCTGCCACCTTTTGCACTGCAATACTGCCTTGCTGCGATAATTGCGCGGTTACCTTTGAGTTATCTTCAGTTTGTTTAACAGAGCCTGCAACTGCGTTTATACTGCGGCTCATGTCTTCTAAGCTACTTACTGCAGAGTTTGTGTAGGTAACCTGCGCATCGGCTGCGCTAAGTGCTTGTTGCGAGCCAGAGGCAACGCTTGCAGAATGGGTAGAGAGCTCATCAGATGAATTAATAATGCTATCTACAATGGTTTTTAATTTACTTTGCATAACGGCTACTGAGGCCATCATGCTATTTGGGCAGCACGAATCTACATTTGCAGTTAAATCGCCTTGTGAGATTAACGCTATTACTTTAGCGGCTTCTTGTGGCTCACCACCTACCGAATCTCTTATACGCAAACTAATTACGTACGCTACGCTTGCACCTATTAAAATAGCGAGCGCGGTTAATGTAATCATCCATACTTCAAAGGAGCTAGCTACTTCGCGGGTTTCAACGGTTGTGGCCTGATTTGCTTGCTCTTGTAAATCTATAAACTGGTTTATAGTGTTTAACCAAAGCGTAAATGCAGGGCGGGCATCGGTTAATAAAATACGCGACGCCTCATTTAAGTTCTCGCTATTTTTAGCATTAATAACCGCTTTAATATACGGCTGCGTTTGTTGTTCTATTTGGTTAATTTTAGTTATTAACGCGCGCTCTTCGCTGCTCATTTCACTCACTAAAGCACGCATAGCACGACTTGAGGTTTGATAAAATGCATCCAGCTCTTTTATATCAGTTAACACTGTATTTAATGTGCTTTGCTCGGTTATTAAAGCTACATCTCTAAGTGCTATAGCACGGTCGTGTACGCTACCTCTAAAGTTAATTGCGTAACGCTGTTTTACTGAATTTACGTCGGTCATATGCGTTATGTTGCTATTAATAAGGCTTACTCGCGATATACCAATCACAGTTAAAATAAGCATCATAGCTAAAATAATGCCAAAGCCCGTTACTAGGCGCATGTTGATTGTCATAGTTATTTTCCAATTTAAACACTAACCAAAGGTGATTAATGAGGCATTTATAATAATAAGAATATTATGCACCAAAAAATGTGCATTTAAGCAATAATAGACCGGTAATTGTTAATTTATTTTACAAACTTTATTGGGAGGAGTGCATCGGTTGGGAATCATTAAAGCAGATGTATTAAAAAAGGGGCTTAAAAAGCCCCTTTGGTTTATCTGTGTTTTGTACTTAATCGTATTTAGCTTCTAGTTCATTAGCCGTATGAAACTTCTCATGGCTTTGTAATTGCTCGTCGTACTTTACAAGGTGTTTAAAGTGCGCAAGCTGGCCTGAGTTTTTAACTATTTCTACAATAAACGACATCATAATATCGGCACCAGTTAAGGTGTCGCCTACTAAGTAACGTTTACCTTGCAGTCGGTCGTTAAAGTAGCTAATTACTTTAACGGTTTCTGCGTCTGCGTAATTTTCTAAAAAGGTTGTTTTAGCGCCATCTTTTAAAACAAACATTTTAAGTAATAGCGGTAAAATAGCTGAGCTTTCAGCAAAGTGCAGCCATTGCTGATAATCTACATATTCAGCAGTGCCTGCCTTTGGCGCAAATTTTCCGTTACCGTACTTAGTAATTAGGTAATCGGTAATGGCGCCAGATTCGGTAACGATTAGGCCATCGTCTTCAATAACAGGCGATTTACCTAATTGATGAACTTTTTTAAGTTCGTCAGGTGCTAAAAAAGTCTCGGTATTGCGCTGGTATGCCACAATTTCGTAATCAACATCTAGCTCTTCTAAAAGCCAAATAATGCGTTTAGAGCGTGATTTATTTAAGTGATGAAGCTTGATCATGTCAGTCCTTGTTGGCGTTACTGCGTGTGCAGTAACGCTTTGTAAAATTTAAAGAGGCTCGTTAATTTTAACCACGGTTTTACCAAAGTTTTTACCACTAAGCATATCGTTGAATGCGCTTACAGTGTTCTCAATACCTTCTACCATGTGTTCGCGGTATTGTACTTTGCCTTCTTTAAGCCATTTTTGCATGTCTTGTGCAAATTCGTCGTAGCGATGGCCGTAATCGTCAAAAATTATAAAGCCTTGCATTTTAATACGCTTAGTAAGCAATTGGCCCATTAGCATACCCATACGGTCAGGCCCATCAGGCAGGCTGGTAGAATTATATTGCGATACTAAACCACATAGTGGAACACGGGCAGCTTTATTGAGTAGAGGCAATACGGCATCAAACACTTTGCCGCCCACATTTTCGTAATAAACATCTATGCCGTTATCACAGGCTTTTTCTAGCTGGTCTGCAAAGTCATCGGCTTTGTGATCAATACAAGCATCAAAGCCTAGCTTTTCAACTGCGTGGCTACATTTTTCACTGCCACCAGCAACGCCTACCACTTTACAGCCTTTAATTTTAGCTATTTGGCCAACGGTTGCACCAACCGGCCCTGTAGCGGCGGCTACTACAACAGTTTCACCTTCTTTAGGTGCGCCAATATCAAGTAAGCCCATGTAAGCGGTAAAGCCTGGCATACCTAAAATACCCAGTGCATACGAAGGGTTCTCTGGCTCTTTACCTAATTGCATTAAGCCTTCACCATTACTAATGGCGTAACTTTGCCAACCAGTGTAGGCAAGCACCCATTCACCTTCGCTAAATTTATCGTTTTTAGACTCTTCTACTTGGCACACGGTAGCGCCTACCATTACATCGCCTACATTGACCGGATCGGCATACGATTTAGCATCGCTCATGCGGCCACGCATATAAGGGTCAAGTGAAAGGTATATAGTACGTAATAGTACTTCGCCATCTTCAAGCGCTGGTAAATCTACTGATTTCAGTTCAAAGTTTTCATCGGTAGGGGCGCCATGCGGGCGTGATGCTAAAGTAAGTTGACGACTAGTCGCAGACATAAAAATCTCCTTTTGGGTTAACCCACTTAACGAATGTTTATGCGTTTAATAACCTAATTGGCATAAGCAATAATGCGCGCTAAGCAGTATATGTATGTACAAATTTGTACCTTATAACAGGAGTTTTGGGCGGGGGGCTGTTAATTCAACCTTTACAGAGTATTTATTCTAAATGGTTTATTTTAGCTTGCTAAAAATATGGCTATCGTAAAATACACCGTCTTTATAAATAGCTTGTTTTAGTATGGCCTCGGCTTCAAAGCCGCATTTAGTCAGTGCCTTTATTGAGCCAGTATTGCCAGCAAACACAGCGCCGAAAATACGGTTTAGATTCGAGTTTTTAAAGGCCTCATCGCAAATTTGTGTAATTGCGTGAGTTATTATTCCTTGCCCCCAAAAGTGACTATTAAGCCAATAACCAATTTCGCCACTGCGGTTGTACTCAAACTCTCCGGACGTTATGCCAATGCACCCTGCAAATTGCTCATTTACAATAATGGCTTTAATAATCCCATTTTTAGCGCCTTGATTTATCCACCAATCGGCATCGGCTTGCGTATACGGGAACGGAATTTTAGACGATAGAAAACGCGTAACCTGTTCATCGTTTAAGGTTTTAATAATGTGTGGTGCGTCGTGCGGTTGAAAATCTCTTAAGGTGATCATAGTGGTAGTAATTTATGAGTTGAATACAGGGTAACTTAGCAATCATTTAAACCGTGTACAATCATTAAAATTAGCCACTTTAGCGCTATAACTTTGTTTTAAAGTACTCTAATATAAGCAAAATATGATACCTGTTTAAGATACCTTTATGCACCCACACATAGCCGCCCTTTATAATAGTGCCCAAAAACCAAGCCGTTTAATTATAGGTTTAATGAGTGGTACCTCGTTAGATGGGCTCGATGTAGCACTGTGTAAAGTAACGGGCGCAGGTATAAATACGCAAATTGAAGTTTTAAATTTTACTACCGTTGAATATAACAACGAGTATAAAACTAGAATAAAGCAGGTATTTGCCAAACGAGAGTGCGATTTAGAACTAGTAACCTTACTGCATCCGTGGGTAGGTAAACTCCATGGCGATATGGTTAATCAGTGCTTACATACTTGGCAGGTAAAGCCGGCAAGTATTGATGTAATAGCCAGCCACGGGCAAACCATTTACCACTGCCCCCAGTCGCAGCATAATCATAAAAGCTTTACTAATGGCACATTACAAATTGGCGACAGCGACCAAATAGCCGTTACCACCGGCATTACAACAATTGGCGATTTTAGGCAAAAACATATAGCAGCTGGGGGCGAAGGCGCACCGCTTGCGGTATATGGCGATTACTTATTTTTTGCAAACCCCAATGAAAACCGCATTTTATTAAACATGGGAGGCATTGCTAATTTAACGTTTTTACCTAAAAGTGGTGATGCAAATAGCGTATTTAGTAGCGACATAGGCCCAGGTAACACCATTATGGATGCGTACGTACAGCAGCATTTTAAAGGCATGCACTTTGATGATGACGCAAAAATAGCAAAAGCCGGTAAGGTAAATATAGCCTTATTAAATGCATTGTGTAGCAACGACTTTTTTAAACTTGAGCTGCCTAAAACAACGGGGCCAGAGGTATTTAATTTAGTGTATTTGCAAGCTGCTCAGCTGCAAACAAATACACAGCACTTAAGCCATGAAGATGTAATGGCTACTTTAAATATGTTTAGCGCGGCGGTAATTGCAAATGCGTTAAATGAATGCGGGCAAAGTGCTAAAGAGTGTGTGGTGTACGCAAGTGGTGGCGGTATTCATAACCCGTTATTAATGGCGCACCTTAATGCGCTGTGCCCAAGTATAAAAGCGTTTAAAAATACCGATGATTTAGGCATAAACCCTGATGCAAAAGAGGCTGTGTTATTTGCTATTTTAGCAAACGAATGCCTGGCCGGTGAGCAACAACACCTAAATAACACTGCGCAGGGTATTGTTGGGGTGACTATGGGTAAAGTCAGTTTTGCTGATTAAGCTTTTATAAATTCGTATATCAACACATTAAAAAAACGAAAATAAACTTGAACTCATATTACGAAAGTACTTTTTAACGCCGTGAGGCTTAACTTGGCTTTTAAGCTGCTGTTGTTTTTTATAACCTGCCTCAAATGCAGTTACTTGCATATCAAACTGCAAACTATTTTTTAAAGTGGCGTTTAAGCCGTGCAGCATTAATTGCATTACCAAGCAGTGGCTTTGGGTAATTTTACTCAAGGTTAAATACACATAACCACGCTCTAAATCGGCATTAGTGAGTGTTTTTTCACTAATGTATTGTGCATCACGCGCATTGGGATACGTTGCGCTCAACGAAATAATATCGTTTTCGTGGGCGTCGTCGGGCAATACGCATTGCAGCGTTATTTCATGCATAGCACTGGCTTGCAAGGTTAACTGCTCGTATTCCATTGTGTGGCCCATCGCCGCAGAGAGAGGATCTTCAAAAGACTGTAACGCAAATGTGAGTTGCGTCATTGGTGTGCTCATTTACTTCAACTTCTTAGATTATAAAAAATACAGTTCGAGTTTAAATTATCACCTATTTTGATTGCAGTTTTATGACAAATTGCACTTAACCGGATAATCGCAGTTTTTAGATCAAAAAGATCGTTATTTGTGTTCTTTCTTATTCAACTTTGGAATGGTTTGTCACACATCTGGAATGAAGAGCTATATGTGGCAAGGCTTGTAGCGGTGGTGTTATTGTTCCTTATTTGGGTTTTCTCATAGGGTTTTCTGCATAGGGAATAGAATTTGGTTTTAGGCTTTACCTAATTAAAGCATTAAACAGAGATTCCAAATTAAAATTTCATACTTATCTTTTTTGATTTAATACGGTATGCATTGCGGTTGAATGTTGTAGCCCGTATTAAAAGAGTGCCCGCACAAGCCAAGCTATCTTATGCTAAAAATGTAGTAAGGCGTTTATGAGAGATAACAGGTCATTAAGATTGGCTAAACTGCGCTTTGCTCATATATTCATGGAAATGCGCGCTGTGCGCAAATTGGATTGTTTAACTTTACCTAAAAACTTTAGAAAACTTAGTGATAGTAATACCTTAGGTAATTTGTTAAAACTATATAAAGTAGATAAATGAGCGCTAAGTCGGTAGAAATATGCGTGACGAGCGTACTATTAAATTGTTATGTGCCAAGGAAAGTACTGTGTAATGAATATTAGCTTCGATGATTATATGGATTCAATTAAGGCAAACAGGAAGTCTATGCCTCCAGAGCTATTTTCTTTTGCATCAAACGAAGACCACTACGAATTGAGTCACCCTCGATCACTTCACGATTCATGGGTATCTTCGCTGTGTACAGAAGAACTTAGAAACAATACACGGCCATTTGAATGCTCGTTAAGAGTGACATTAAAGCTACTTGGTCAACAACATGATAGAACACTAGTGTTAATCTATTCAGATGTTGTCGCCTATGAGTTCTTAGGTTCAGAAAATAGTTTTAACCCAAATGACACTTTCCATGGAGATATATTGGATCATCGCATTAGTATTACTGGCGACGCTTACAACCATATAATTGAAATGCGTTCAGGCTCTATCTTCAAGGTTGTTTTTAATGGGTTCTCTTTTGAAGAACAAAGTAGCACATAACAAAAAAATTAAGTCACTCACTTCGTTCGTTGGGACGCATACATGTAGGGCGGCTTCGCCATTGTGCCCCACTTGCCTGTGCCCCTTATTTAAAAGTTATAAGGCATGGTCATAGTATGGTTAAAACAGAAAAGTTGCTACTTCGTCAGTGGACAGAAGATGACTTTCTTCCTTTCGCAGAAATGTGCAACGACAAGGATGTTATGGAGTTTTTTCCAAAACTTCAGACGCAATCAGAAAGCCATGAAATGGCAAAAAAAATTCAGGCCTTGATCGAAGATCGAGGTTGGGGGCTTTGGGCAGTGGAAATTCCAAATCAATATAAGTTTATTGGTTTTGTCGGCCTGCACATTCCCAAAGACAATATGCCATTTTCGCCATGCGTAGAAATTGGATGGCGGCTTTCTAAGCAGCATTGGGGTAAAGGGTACGCAACGGAAGCTGCTACAAAAACACTCGAATATGCGTTTAACACATTAAATTTAACTGAGGTTGTATCGTTCACTACTTTGGCTAATGTTCGCTCTATGGCTGTCATGCAAAAAATTGGTATGCGTAATAGCGGTCAAAACTTTATGCATCCAAGCATTGATGTCTCGCATCCACAATGTGAGCATGTACTATATAAAATAAGTAAATCAGAGTGGCAGCAAAATGCCTTATAACAAGCACATTAAAAATCGCCCACAAAAAACGTGGGCTGGACTCGCTAACGCTCGCCTTTTATGTGGGCGTTAGCTGAAATAAATCCGAAACTAAGTTCATTGCATAAAGACGAGACATGGAAAGATCAGTAATTTATTTAGATAGCAATGTTGTGATCGATACGATTGAAGGTCGTGATAACGAACTAATGGCATTGCTGCTTCGTAGCCTATATGTCGGCCCTTATTGTTACCCATTTTCTGCGGAGTTGATTGGAGAGGTTACTGATTTAGAAAGAGAGGAAAGGAATCAAGCTAGATTAATGTACATTGGAGATCTTAGTAAAAGGGTATATTTTGAAAACTCTTTTACAAGCATTGGCTTTAAGTATGAAAACCCCGAAGAGGTCTTTAAAACAATCAACGACGTAGATGTAGGAATTGATGTCAACAAGACATTTGCGAATATGATTTCGTTTGAACAGATATCGGAGTTACGTACAGAATACAATCTCGATCCAAGTTTACTGAACAATATGACCCCCAAAGATGCTCTGGCATGTATTGATAGTAAAATTGAGAATTATCCATATGAAGTCAAGGTTGGCGCACCAAGCCCTCCAAAAAGCTTACGAGATATGATAACTACTGTATCAGCTATTTGTGAGGAAAGTTTTAAGGATGTCGGAAAGGGGCTAGGAGAAAAAGCCGAGCATGATCCAAGCAGAAAGGATCTAGTAATGTTTTTTTCCTTACTTGACAGCTTTGGGTACTGGAGTGACCCAAAGAAGAAGTATGAAAAAGGATCTCGATTGGTAGATGCACAGCATGCTCTAGTAGGTTCTTATTTCAATGCAATTGTTTCGAGAGATTCCCACTATGTTCGTAAGGCAGAAGCTGCATACGAATATATGGGCATTGGAACAAAGGCTTATACAACAAGTGAGTTTAAACAACATTTGCAAACACTGTTAAGCTAACAAGCGGCTCCACGCAGATGACCAGACCTGCGCGGTTTTTGTGGTTTCGCTACGCTACACCTTAACACAAAAACCACTCCGGTTTGGCCGCTGGTGAGCCGGGCGTTAGCTGCTTTGAGGTCAATCATTAGTAAGGTGTCATAGTGAGAATTTTAGTAACAGGCTCTGCCGGTAGAGTCGGGCGTGCAATCTATATTAAATTAATGCGCACCCATGACGTGGTTGGCATTGATAAAACGCCTTGCTCAACAGCCGATTACATTGGTGATATTCTTGATAGTGATTTGATTGATCGGGCTCTTAAAAATGTTGATGCCGTCATTCATACAGCGGCTCTTCACGCTCCCCATGTTGGTTTAGTACCTGATTCAGCGTTTCAGTCTATCAACGTAGACGCGACCGAGAAACTCGCTCTGGCTGGATTAAAAGCAGGTATTAAGCACTTTATTTTTACCAGCACTACTGCATTGTACGGCTATGCTTCAACACCTAAAGGTATTGCAGGTTGGATTAATGAAGACGTTACTCCTCAACCCAAGTCGATTTATCATAAAAGTAAAATTGCGGCTGAAGCTAAGCTAGAAGAAATTTCAAAGTTGTTTCAGCTTCCAGTTACTGTGCTGCAAATGTCGAGATGCTTTCCTGAACCTGCGGATTTAATGGCAGTATTTCGCCTTACTCGTGGCATAGATGCTCGTGATGTAGCAAACGCACATTTATGTTCTGTGGAAAAACGCTTAAGTGGTTTTAATCGTTTTATAATCTCAGGCGCTACACCTTTTCAACTTTCTGATTGTGAAGCGCTATATACTGATGCTGCATCTGTCATCGAGCGTCAATGTCCTGACATCGCGCTGGCATTTAAACAAAGAAATTGGCAACTACCTCAAAGCTTAGATCGCGTATATGATTCATCATCTGCATGTGACAAATTAGGGTGGTCACCTATACATGGTTTTAAAAGCGTTTTGGAAATGCTAGATACTGAAATACCTGAAGTATTGCCAATTTTGAAACGCAGCTAACAAAGCAATTAAGAGTGATTCGGCATGGGTAGCATTTTTACTATGCATTGGTTTTAACATTAGGCAAAGCGAGTTCGCCCTCAGTACACTTTATTAAAAGTTTTTACTTTGCCCCTAAAGCCGTTTGCAAGTTTAGTTTATCGATAGCGGCCTGTACTAGCCCATGGCCCATATTTTGTTCACTAAGTTTCACTGTAATTAATACTTTCAAGCTAGTGGAGTAAGTACCAGCTTGATAAGTAACTTTCAAAGAGTGTGTATAGTCATACTGTTTATAACAGCCCTATTAAAATAGCCCCTGTATTAAACGTAACGTGTAACACAGGGGCTTTATAGTTTTAGCTTAACCGACTAAACACTAAACGCATTAAAACGAATATTGCAGCCTTAATGAGATTGCGTTGCCCGATGTGATAGTACCGCCCGCCTCAAAGTAATCGGCTTTAATGTAGTCGGCCATAAATTTTATGTTTTTGTTTACGGTGTAGTTAACGCCGAGGGCGTAGGTTTTAGCGTCTTGGTTTTCTTGTTTGAGCTTAAGTAGGCTGTAGCGGCCTGTAATTTCCCAGCCTGGCTCTGAGCTTGCGCCTAGTTTTGCGTTTTTATATTTTCGGTATCCGCCTGATAGTTGATAACCAAATTGCAAATAGCCGCCTTCGTAATCATTGGTTGACTCTTCAATACTGGTTACTTGTGCTTGTTGCCACTCGGCCATCATGGTAAATCTGTCTTTAAGCCATAGTAGCTCTACGCCTTGTTGCGAGAGGCTATCGGCATTAATTTTATCGCCTTCTATTAATGAGTCGGCGGTATAAACTTCAAGTGGTTCATTTACTCTAAATTCATTGCCATCGTATTGCCTCTCACTAAATGCGACGCCTAAGTGTAATAAGTTAGTGTTTTGTTGCCACGGCACCCAAGCTAAACGCCCTGTAATAGCAGACGTTGCTTCGTCTTCGTCGGGCTTGTAATAACCTAGTTGCCAATTTACTGAGGCTATGTCTCCCGATAGGCTAATACCTAAACTACGCCCTGGTGAAAACGCTTCGCTTATCATGCTGCGCTCAAGCATTAATAAATTACGAGAGCTGGTTAGTTTTTCTAGGCCAAAGCCTTCTTTTTGCTGACCTATTGTTAAATCGGCAAATTTCCAGCCAGAGTATTCTAAATAGGCGTCTTTTATTTCGGTTTCGCCATCGGCAAAGCCAAGCTGAAATTTACTTTTCCAGTCTTTGCTTATGTCTGATTTAAAACTTAGGCGAGCGCGGCGTATTTCAGAGGTACTTTCTGAGCTATTGCTGTTGTATTGATCCTCTAATAATGAGGTATCAAATTTGTTGTAGTCGAGCATGATATAGCCGCTTAGGTCTATATCGTCGTTAATTTTGGCAAAGCTTGCGTTACTTACAAAGCAAAGTGCTGAAAGTGCCGCATAAGTGATCGTTTGTTTAGAGGTCATGTTAGGCTGCCTTTGCTTGTTTATTAGCTAAGTAACTTACTTTTAGTTGCGCTACATCTCTTAAAAAGTCGATGTGTTCTATATCTACGGCAACTACGTTTAGGCCCGTGCGCTGCTTTAAATCGCTTATTAGTGTGGCTTGGTTTTGCGGGGTTATGTTTTCTATGCGCTCGTAGCAAACACTTTGTACTTCGTAGCGTTTTACAAATACGCTTGAGTCAATTAAAAAGGCAATTAAGCAAATTATGCCATTAAGAATGCTTAGCTCAATTAAGCTCATTTGCCCTACAGAGGTGAGTAATGCAATTGCGGTAACGAGGAATAGGTAGGTCATCTCTTTAATAGAAATAGACTCAGTACGGTACCTAAGCATGGTAAACACAGCGAATAGACCAAAGGCAAATTCCATCGACATATCAACGCCATGCAGCAAAAAGGTAATAATAAACACGCCTACGCCAAATAAAATAAACGAGCCTGCTACTACCGCATTTTTACTAATACGAAAGTAACAGCCATAGCAAAGTACAGCCAACGATAAGATGTTTACTAAAAAGCGGGAAAGAAAAATAAGATCCAATTTTGTCATTTTAATTATTCTCTAAAGGTAGTGGTTTAATGCTGTGTAGCTGTTTTATGCGTGTTAAAACAGATTTAAAACGGTTTGCTTTTAAGCGCTCTGGGTAGAGTAAAGCGCAGCCAATGCAGTACTTACTGAACGAAACTGGAAAAATGTGATGTTTGCTCATTAGCCTGTAAAAGGGTGAGTGTTTTGTTTTTTTACTCTGCTTAAGTTCAGCAATAAAAAAGCCAGGCAGGGTTATTTTTTTATCGCCTTTTGGGGTGTTGTACCACAGGTTAAAATCAAGCGTTAAGCGCTCGGCTTTTTCTTCGTTAGCTAAGGCTATGCGGTTATAGCCGCTTTGCTGTGTTACGTTTAAATGTGCAAAGTTGTTTTGCATTTGCTCTTTAATAAACGCCGTGGTGTTAGCGTGCTGGTTATTTTTTTCGAGCTTTATACGTGTTTTAACTGTGCGGCTTTGGTTGTTTTTTAGTTTTACTTCTAGGTATTCGGTAGCTGTATCAACGTAACGCCTTTGGCGTACTTTATAGCGATTAAGCTTTCCGTTATGGTGGGCTGTATATAAATCAAGTTTAGGGGTGTCAAAATACTGATTATAATAAGAAAAAAATCGTTTTCCTTGTATATCTAGCACACGATAATGACCTTGAAGGTGAGCGAGCAACTCCGGTAAAAAAGACAGTGGCAACATAAACTTGCTGTCTACACGGTTCATTAAATTAGCGTTATTAAGATCGTTTAACCCATAACCTTCAAATGGGGTGAGTAGATTTTTAACCTGTATTGAAAGCGCATCGGTTGACTGCGTTTTTGCAATTGTGGCGGGTTTAGTTTTTGCATTTATTGCAGTCAGTACTGCAGATGAGGCTGAAGCATCCTTTTCAAAAAATTCATCCTTAATTTGAGTTTGAATGGTCATAATTTTCTCAGATTATTAAATTACAAAGTAATAAATTGCAGTACCTGCATGGGTGCATGCAGGTACTGCTAAAAGGATGGATTATTATCTAGCGCAAAATCCGCTGCCGTCGCCAGCTGAAGGTAATGAGCCATCAAGCTGCGCGGCCATATTTGCTACGCGGTACTGCATAAACGACGTTAAGCCATAAAACTGCCCTGTAGTTGATGTGAGGTTTTGCTCAAAGTAATCTGAGCCATAAAAACTGGTAGGGTCGTTTTGTACGTGCTCACGAATTAGGTCGGCTATTTCATTTACGCGGGCACTAAAGGTGTCGCTTGAAAGTGAGCCATTAATAAGCTGTGTTAAGTAACTGTGGTATGTATCAAGGTTATTTTGATCAGCAAATACATTAGCAAGCATTGGGCGTTCATTTAATGCGCCACTTACGGGCTCATCTATATAAAGCTCTCTTATATCTACGCTGTTACAGCCCATATTAAAGGTGCCGAATGATTCGTTAAAATCCCATGGCAAAATGCTAAATACACCGTCTTGGTCATAAATATAATAGTTATGAGCAAGTGTACCGTGGTAACTATCAAGGTTAGATAAAGAAGTACTTACCGACATATAACGTAAAAGCGTGTCTATATCTAT
The DNA here is from genome assembly GCF_005887365.1 of Pseudoalteromonas sp. S3785. NCBI lineage: Bacteria > Pseudomonadati > Pseudomonadota > Gammaproteobacteria > Alteromonadales > Pseudoalteromonadaceae > Pseudoalteromonas > Pseudoalteromonas sp. S3785. The sequence goes on from NZ_PNCT01000041.1 coordinate 72,736, forward strand.
GGCGCTTGTTTCGCCGTTATCGAGCGATTCTACAAAGTTAATAAATGCGCCATTATCGGTGGTGTCTTCGTTGGTTTGCAGGTTTATATCGGTGTAGCTTTGTATGTCGTCACCTAGCCATAGTAAATCGCTGCCTGTGCCATCTGGCTTGTATAAATCGCCATTACTGTTGGCAAAGTGTTTTTCAACAAATTCGCCATCTACGGCTTCTACCATTAAGTACAAACCAAATAGTTCGCCGTTTACATAAAAGTTAACGTAGGCATGCTCAGGCGTTGGCACGCCCATTTCATCCATTAGCTCGTAGGCAATTACTTCACGCATGTACGACGGGTCGTTAAACGAGTTTTGTAGTGTGAACTTTTTTAGTCCAAAAAACGTTTGACCCGACACATATTCGTTAATGTCGACCTTAAAGCTGTAGCGGTCACTGCTTGAGTTGGCAACGCTGCTTAAGCTTGAGCCGCCTTTTGTGCGAATAGCCACGCTATCGAGTGTTACCCCATTAAAGGTAATAGCGGTTTCGTGATATTCCTCATCAAGTGGGTTATCTAGAATGTCTTGCCAGTTTTCGTCGCTAATTGTAATAGAAAGCGTATTAACCGCTGTAGGTGTAAAGGCGGTTGCAACTGTATTTTCACTACTTGGGGTAGGTGTTAAAAATGCATGGGTAAAATCGGTACTGCTACTTAGGCCGTAACTAAAACCTGTGGCTACATCGCTCTCGTCCCAGTCAATGTAGTCAATTACTTCATCGTTGAGCATTAAGCTAAGCTCGTCTTCTTTGCCTAGTTTAAAGGGTACGTAGTAAGTACCTGGGTCTTCATCGGTGGCATAAATAGTAATGTATTGGCCTGCGTATAAATCTATGTCGGGCAGGGTAACGGGGTCTATGTCATCGCTTTCATCAATAACGTGGTAGTTGGCTAAGTTAATTGTATTTTCGCTATTATTGTATAGCTCAAACCAGTCGTTGCCATCGTCTGCGGCACTTGCCACTATTTCGTTAATAACGAGAGGCCCGTGAGTTGCCTGGCTGTTTGAGCTAAGCTCTGTTGGAGTGAGTACTGTAGTTGCATCGCTGCCATCTGGGTAGCGGCCATAGCTGTAACCACTTAGCGCTTGGCCTTTATTCCACGATAACTGCTCTATAATTACATTGTTACTGTAAAGGCTTACGGTATCGCTTGAGCCTAATTTAAACGCTACGCTTGGTAGGTCGCCTAAATCATCAGTGCTTGCGTAAATACGGTAAAACTCACCAGGCGATAATGTAATATCAGGTAGAGAAAATTGCTCGTTATTGTCATCACTTAGTGTGTAGTCGGCTAAATAAACATCGCTACTGCTTGTTGCATAAAGTTCTATCCAGTCCTCACCGCCGCTGCTATCTTTTGCTACTACTTCGTTTATACGCAGTGGCGCATTTTCAGCAATTAAGGTGGTAACAAGTGAAGAGGTATCTGCTGTTTGGTTAGCTGCGCCCTCTGTTGGCGCTAATGTTTGCGCTGTACCGGTACCATCGGTGTATAGGCCGTAGCTAAAGCCTTCAGCGGCTTCGCCTTCTTCCCAATCAAGTACAGAGACGGTAGTGTCGTCCTCGTATAACGTGACTGCATCGTCGCTACCTAATTTAAAGGTTACGTAATAACCGTTGTCGGGCGGTGTGTCGGTTTCATCAATGGCTTGAATAACAATAAACTCACCTTGCGAAAGCGATACAGCAGGTAAAGTTTGAGGCTCTCTGTCGGCGTTATCATCAACAAGTGAAAATACCGATAAGTCGGCTATGTCTGCAGTGGCGTATAGCTCAACCCAATCGTAGGTGGTGTCGCTTGGGCTTGCGACAATTTCGTTTATAACGAGTGTGCCGGTGCTGGTGGTTGTTGATGATGAGTCAGTTTGCTCTGAGCTGGTGTCGCTACTTTGTTCACTACCACCACAACCATACAAAAAGGCAGTAGAGGCAATAACTGAATAAAATAGCATGGGTTTTATATTCATTGATGCGATCTTTTTAATTTTTTTAACGTCGCAAAACTATAAAAATAGAAGGTGCAAACAATGTGTAAACATTCAGTAAGTTACGTTTTTGTGATGATTTTATGAAGGGTTTTAATAAACTGTGATGAGAGGCTTTATACTGTGCATTAACCTCACAGCTAGGCTGTGATTAGCATGTGTATTTATAAAAAAGCAGATACTGCTATAAGTATCTGCTTTATAAGGGTGTAGGTTATAATTAAGCGTGTGGTTTAACTAAGAATTTTTCGCCAGTAGCTTGTTTAGAATAAGCGGCAATTGACTCTAATTTTAATACCTCAGCGAGGGTAACCTCATGTGTATAATTGCTTGCAAAGGTGGTTGTTATTTCATCTGCTACACGTTTACGCATTTTTATTACAGTTTCAGTGCCTAATTTACCTAAGGCATTAAATAGTAAAAAGCCACTTACAGCCCATGCAAAACCAAAATTACGATTAAGCGTAATAGGCCCGCGATCTAACGCACCATATATATATGCTTGTTTAAACGTGTCTGAGCCATATAGGCTGTGCTCTTTCATATCGCGTGCGGCCGCTACTTCCATACAATTTAGTATATCGCTTGTTAATTGGCCGCCACCAATTGGGTCAAACGAAATAGTCGCGCCAGTTTCAATAATGGCCGCTGTTAAATCGTCAATAAACGTATCACTGCTTGAATTTACAACGTATTTAGCGCCCATATTACGCAATAGAGTTTCTTGCTCTGGCTTGCGTACAATATTAATTAAATCAACGCCATCGGCAATACAAATGCGGTTTAACATTTGCCCTAAATTAGAAGCCGCTGCTGCATGAATAATAGCTTTGTGGCCCTCGGCGCGCATGGTTTCTACCATGGCTAGTGCGGTAAGCGGGTTTACAAAAGACGACGCTCCCTCTTTAGCGGTAGTGCCTTCTTTTAATTCTAAACAGCTTTGTACTTTAGTACATAAATACTGACGATACGTACCACCACCAATAACAGCCACAGTTTTACCCATTAATGCTTGTGCCGCTGGCGATGAACCCGCAGCCACTACTTTACCAGCACCTTCATTGCCTACGGGCACAGCTTTACCTACGCGTTTTTCAAGCGATGGCATAAATTGCGCAGGTACATTTGCTGTAATAACAGGGCTGTGATCAGTTCCCGTTTGTTTTGCTGTGCTCATATCGGCTGCGCTAAATAGCACACCTAGATCAGACGGGTTCAGCGGTGCGGCTTCTATACGTACTACCACTTCATCGGCCTGTGGTGTTGGCATATCTATATTTTTTATAGCAAGCGTTAGGGTGTTGTCGTTGTTAATTGTTGAAGTAAGTTGTGTATTTGTATCTGTCATAATACTGTTCCTATAAATTGAGAATGGGTAGCGTATAGCGTAATTACTTGCTTTGAGCTGCCTGTATTTGTGCTGTTACCTTTTGCATAAACTCAGACATATTTGCTTGGCGATCTGCTTCTATTTTCTGAGCAATGGTCAACTGGCTCATTTTTGCTTGCCACTCTTTCATACCAGGTATTTCGGCCAGTACATCCCAATTAAGCTCTTTTGGCGTAAATGCGTTAACCACTGTATTTACGTAGTAAACATAAATATCTGCCATGCTAAATTGTTCGCCTGCTATCCACGGCGAAAAATGCGTTAATTCACAAAGGGCGTTTACACCGCGCGTTAAAAGCTTGCGAATGTCGTCTTTTACGTGTTCAGGGGCAGGGGAGCCTGTAAATACATACGGGATTAAGCGCCTGCTTGGCAATTCAAAGTAAAGCTCACTTATTTTCATTATTTGGCGAACAAAAGCACGCTCGGCTGAATCTTCAGGGTAAAGCGTGTTGTTTGGGTAGGTTTCTTCAAGGTAGTCGCAAATAACGCTCGACTCTGCAATATTTAGCCCATCAGCGGTGGTAATAGCCGGTACTTTTCCCATAGGGTTTATAGCTAAAAACTGCTCGTCGTTGTTGTATAT
>NZ_PNCT01000042.1:0-13770 GCF_005887365.1 Pseudoalteromonas sp. S3785
GTCAGAGTGCACTCACAGATGATTGATTTATATTGTTTAAGAACGTTGCGATTAAAGCGTTAAACCTTATCTCGCTAGGGCTGCGCATGTTACGCTTTCCTATTTTTTTGTCAACACTTAATTTTGTTAAACTTGAAAGTTTTTAAAACGAAGTTTTACTCGACTCACTAAGTAGCTTGCTTGCCTCGCTAAGCGTTGCTTGCTCTGCCGTCTCAGTGGGGTCGCATTATAGGGAGATCCGAAAACAGATCAACCCTTTTTTTAAGAAAACTTGAAATAAATGACTGTTCGCTGCGTATTTGAGCTAAATGCGCTAAAAACACAACATAACTAGCAATTTATTAACATTTTAGCTGTATTAATTGGTTTATACGGTAGGTTTACTGAAATAACTTTAAATACAAACTAGCACCCCACACGATCGTAAGGATCATTAATGAAAGTGTTACCGCTGCAGATCCCATATCTTTTGCACGCCCCGATAATACATGGCGCTCAGTACTAACGCGATCAGTGAGCGCTTCTATTGCTGAATTAAGTAGCTCTACAATCAATATGATCAGTAATGTACTTACTAACAAAGCCCAATGTAATACCGATGTAGCTAGCCAAAAAGAAATGGGTAGCAAAATAATGCTAAGTAGCAACTCTTGCCTAAAAGCCGCTTCTTCTATAAAGGCCGCTTTAAAACCAAGGTACGAACAATACGTCGCTTTAAATATACGCTTTATACCAAGGCCATTAGGTTTAAATACATCTTTCATTATTAGCTCTATGAATTGTGGTCAAAATAAAGCCCCGCAATTGCGAGGCTTTTTTAATTAAGCAATACCGTATTGATCTCGGTATGCTTTAACTGATGCTAAATGCTCGTCCATTGTACCTTGGCTCTCAAGGTAGCTAATAAGATCAGCTAATTTTACAATAGAGATCACTTTGGTATTAAAGTCGCGCTCAACTTCTTGAATAGCTGAAAGCTCAGCTTTACCTTTTTCTTGGCGATCGAGTGCTATTAGTACACCACTTAGGTCTGCTCCGTTATCGGCAATGATTTCCATTGATTCACGAATCGCAGTACCTGCGGTGATCACATCATCCACCAGCATGATTTTGCCCGTTAATTCAGAGCCTACTAATGTACCGCCTTCACCATGTGCTTTTTTCTCTTTGCGATTAAAGCAATAAGGCACGTCTTTATCGTGATGATCAGCTAAGGCAACTGCAGTTGTAGTCGCAATAGGGATACCTTTATAAGCTGGGCCAAATAAAACATCGTATTCTATTGCGGCATCTTCAAGGGCTGATGCGTAAAAGCGACCTAAACGCGCTAAATCGCGACCCGTATTAAAAAGGCCTGCATTAAAAAAGTATGGGCTAGTGCGGCCTGATTTAAGGGTAAACTCGCCAAATTTTAAAACCTGCTTTTCTAAAGCAAATTCAATAAACTCTTTTTGATAATCTTTCATTGGGATACTCGCTTATGCTAACGCTTGTTTTTGAACGTCAATAATCTCACGGATAGAGTGTTTAGCTAACGTAAGTAGCTCATCTAATTCGTCGAACGAGAATGGTTCGCCTTCTGCGGTACCTTGCACTTCAATAATTTTACCTGTTTCAGTTAAAATTACGTTCATATCGGTTTCGGCTTCAGAATCTTCAAGGTACTCTAAATCACTAATAGGTTGGCCTTTATAGATACCGACTGAAATTGCTGCAATCATATGTTTAAGTGGGTTTGAGTTGATCATCCCTTTTGCGCGCATATGAGTAAGTGCATCAACTAAAGCAACACAGGCACCGCTTATAGAAGCTGTACGTGTTCCGCCGTCGGCTTGAATTACGTCACAGTCAATAGTGATGGTGTTTTCGCCAAGCGCTTTTAAATCTACAGCAGCTCTAAGTGCGCGAGCAATTAAGCGTTGAATTTCCATAGTACGACCGCCTTGCTTACCACGTGCTGCTTCACGTGCATTACGCGTATGTGTTGAGCGCGGTAACATACCATATTCAGCGTTGATCCAACCTTTACCTTGACCTTTCATAAAACGTGGTACACCTGCTTCAACCGTTGCAGTACAAAGTACTTTGGTATTACCAAACTCAACAAGTACTGAGCCTTCAGCGTGTAATGTGTAATTACGGGTAAATGATACCGGTCTAATTTGGTTAGGTGTTCTTTCGCTTGGACGCATTGACGATCCCCTTAATTCTGAATTTGCGACATTATAAGTGCATGTGCGGGTAGATGCCATGCTGATTGTAAAATATTCAGCGTAATAAATTTTCTCTAGAGGTTAAGCAGTGTTACGGTATAATCATCGCAATATTGTATTAATAAATTTTAGGAACTTATCCATGATCCACAGTATGACTGCTTATGCGCGTCGCGAAATTAAAGGCGATTGGGGCACTGGCACCTGGGAAATTCGTTCAGTAAACCAGCGCTACCTTGAAACGTTTATTCGCGCACCAGAGCAATTTCGTGGCATGGAGCCGGTAATTCGTGAGCGTTTACGTAAAAATTTGCAACGTGGCAAAGTTGAAGTATTTTTAAAGTTTGTTGCAAATCCTGCTCACGTGGGTGAGCTATCAATTAATGAGTCACTTGCTGAGCAACTAATAAATAGTGCTAAATGGGTGCAGCAGCAAAGCAATGGTGATATTAACCCTGTTGATATACTGCGCTGGCCTGGCGTAATGGAAGCACAAGAACTTGATTTAGATACCGTTAATAAAGCACTTATAGCGGGCTTTGACCAAGTAGTTGAAGATTTTAAATCAGCCCGTGCCGATGAAGGCGCAAATTTAGAAGAAATGATTGCCACTCGCCTTAATGCCATACTTGAGCAAGTTACCGTAGTAGAAAGTCACTTACCAGAAATAGCAAAGTGGCAGCGTGAAAAGCTTAATCAAAAGCTTGAAGACTTAAAAACAGATATTGATGAGTCTCGTCTAGAGCAAGAACTTATTTACCTAGCGCAAAAGCAAGATGTTGCCGAAGAACTAGACCGCTTAAAATCGCACGTTAAAGAAACTAAAAAAATTCTTAATAAAGGTGGTGCATGTGGCCGCCGTTTAGATTTTATGATGCAAGAGTTTAACCGCGAAGCAAACACCCTAGCCTCTAAGTCTATTAATAGTGATATTACTAATGCGGCCGTGGAGCTAAAAGTGCTCATTGAGCAGATGAGAGAGCAGATTCAAAATATAGAGTAATCGTACTTGTGTGCTACTTACTTGAGCACAATTAGCTAAATAAAGTACAATAGCGTAATTAAAGGCTTGGATTATTGATTTAGTTCAAGCCTGTTTATTTTAAGTAGAGAAAAACATGGCTCAAACTCGCGGAAACTTATTTATTCTATCAGCGCCTTCTGGTGCGGGTAAATCTAGCTTAATCACGGCGTTATTAAAAAAACATGCAGATATGAAAGTATCGGTATCGCATACCACTCGAAGCCCTCGTCCCGGTGAAGAAAATGCGGTGCATTATCACTTCGTAAGCGCTGATGAATTTAAATCATTAATTGCCAAAGATGATTTTTTTGAATGGGCGCAAGTATTTGATAATTACTACGGTACTTCAAAGCAAGCTATTGAGTCGCAGTTAAATGCAGGTATTGATGTATTTTTAGATATTGACTGGCAAGGCGCGCAGCAAGTGCGCGAAATTATGCCAAGCGTGCAAACAATTTTTATATTGCCCCCTTCTAAAGCAGAGCTTGAACAGCGCTTAAACAACCGAGGCCAAGATTCTGCCGAAGTCATCGCAGGGCGTATGGCCAAAGCGCAATCAGAAACATCGCACTACAATGAATATGATTATGTTGTGGTTAACGATGATTTTGAAACCGCCCTTAGCAATATTGAAACTATCGTGTTAGCGCAGCGCTTAACGTTAAAAGCCCAAGCTAGTCGTCATCACGATTTAATTACAAACTTACTTAAATAAGCCATTTATGCCCTTTACAGGGAAAACTGGTAAAAATTAACCACTGGCTATTGGCGAAACAAGCTGCTTGCAGTAAACTACGCCTTTGCTTTTAAATTATTTTGGAGTGCTGAGATGGCTCGCGTAACAGTTGAAGATGCAGTAGATGCAATTGGTAATCGTTTTGACTTAATTTTAGTTGCGGCTCGTCGTGCCCGCCAAATTGCTGTTGGTGGTAAAGACCCACTAGTAGACGCTGAAAATGACAAACCAACCGTTATCGCTCTGCGCGAAATCGAAAAAGGTTTAGTTGACAGTTCATCAATGGACGTTATTGACCGTGAAGAACAACAACACCAAGAAGCAGCTGAATTAGCTGCGGTTGCTGCTATTGTTGGCGGTAATCAATAATCAACCACCCGGTTTGATTTAGTCAACGGCTCAGTATTTCTACTCTAGCCGTTGGCAATCCCCTCTTTTCATCGTATATTCTATTACTTACCGTTACTTATTGCTTCACAAGAACATTGGAGTGTGAATGTATCTTTTTGAAGGTCTTAAAAAGAAAATATCTGAATACTTGCCTGCTGCTGAAGTAGAGCTAGTGCAAAAAGCCTACGTGGTAGCCCGAGAGGCTCACGAGGGGCAAACTCGCTCAAGCGGCGAGCCGTACATTACTCACCCTGTTGAAGTAACCCAAATTCTTGCTGGCATGCACCTTGACCATGAAACACTTATGGCCGCGTTAATGCATGACGTTATTGAAGATACCGACTTTAGCCAGCAAGACTTAGCCGAAATATTTGGTGATACGGTTGCCGAACTTGTTGAAGGGGTAAGTAAGCTCGATAAGCTCAGCTTTAAAGACAAAAAAGAATTCCAAGCTGAAAACTACCGAAAGATGATCATGGCGATGACCCAAGACATTCGGGTTATTTTAATTAAACTGGCCGATCGTACTCACAATATGCGTACATTAGGGGCTCTGCGCCCTGATAAGCGCCGTCGTATTGCCCGTGAAACACTTGAAATTTACGCACCTATTGCAAACCGTTTAGGTATTCACGATATTAAAAATGAGCTAGAAGATTTAGGTTTTCAGGCTTTATACCCTATGCGCCATCGCGCACTTAAATCTGAAGTGGCAAAAGCGCGAGGCAATCGCAAAGAAGTTATTTCTAACATTCAAACCGAAATAGAAGCACGCCTTGAAGAGTCGGGAATTAAAGCTACGGTTTCTGGGCGCGAAAAACACCTTTATAGCATTTATAAAAAAATGCTGAATAAAGAGCTGCTTTTTAATGAGGTAATGGATATTTACGCCTTTAGAATAAACGTAGATGCAATGGATACCTGCTATCGCGTGCTAGGTGTTGCACATAACCTGTATAAACCTATCGAAACGCGCTTTAAAGATTATATTGCCGTACCTAAAACAAATGGCTATCAGTCTTTGCATACCTCATTAGTGGGCCCACACGGTATTCCGGTAGAGATCCAAGTACGTACCCACGATATGGATCATATGGCCGATAAAGGGGTTGCTGCGCACTGGATGTATAAAAAAGCCGGTGATGGCGCAGGTAATACCGCGCAGCAACGTGCTCGCCAATGGATGCAAAGCTTGCTAGAGCTTCAACAAAGTGCCGGCTCATCATTCGAATTTGTTGAGAACGTTAAAACTGAGCTATTCCCAGAAGAAATATACGTATTTACCCCCGATGGCCGCATTGTAGAGCTACCAATGGGCGCTACCGCGGTTGATTTTGCTTACGCAGTGCATACTGATGTAGGTAATACTTGTGTAGGGGCAAGAGTAAACCGTAAACCTTACCCGCTAAGCAAAGCCTTAGATACTGGGCAAAGTGTGGAAATTATAACCAGCTCGGGAGCACACCCTAATGCAACATGGTTAAACTTTATAGTTACAGGTAAAGCCCGTTTAGGGATAAGAAACTACCTTAAGAGCCAACACCAAGAAGAAGCATTGTTATTAGGCCGCCGCTTACTCGATTCTGCCTTGGGTGAAAATAAGCTCGACAGCATTGCTGATGAAAACATAGCCCGCGTACTCGAAGAGCACGAACTATCTACAGTATTAGAATTACTGGTAGAAATAGGCGCAGGTAACTTAATGAGCGTATTAATCGCTAAACGCTTATTGCAAGAAGAAAGCGACGACTTGTCAGATATTAGTAAACAAGCCAAAGCAACCATTATTGGTACCGAAGGCATGTTGGTTAATTATTCTAAGTGTTGCCGACCTGTACCTGGGGATGCCATCACTGCGCATATTAGCCAAGGTAAAGGGCTTACGGTTCATCGCCAAGAATGTAAAAATATTCGCGGCTGGGAAAACGAACGCTCAAAATACCTGGTTGTAAAATGGGATGACAATCCAGAAAAAGAATATATAGCTGCGCTACGAGTGGAAATAATTAACCACCAAGGGGCTTTGGCTAAACTCACAAATGTTGTTGCTACAACCCAAGCCAACATTGTTGAGATCACGACCGACGAAAAAGAAAGTAATTTATATGTGATAGACTTAGGCGTTACCGTTAAAAACCGCGTCCATGTTGCTAATATTATGCGCCGCATTCGCGTGATGCCTGATGTGCAAAGAGTCTATCGTAAAAAGTAAAATAGGAAACTCATGAATAAAGCATTTATTTCTACCGAAAAAGCACCTGCTGCTATCGGCACTTATAGCCAAGCGGTTAAAGTAGGTACTGCCGTTTATTTATCTGGACAAATTCCACTTGTCCCAGAAACAATGGAAATGGTTTCAGAAGACTTTAGCGAACAAACACATCAAGTATTTAAAAACATTACAGCGGTGTGCGAAGAAGCAGGCGGCAAAATCCAAGATCTTGTTAAAATTAATATCTACCTAACAGACTTATCTAACTTTGCCACTGTGAATGAAGTAATGAGCCAATATTTCAAGCAGCCTTACCCTGCACGTGCAGCACTAGGTGTACGTGCGCTTCCAAAAGGCGCACAAGTTGAAATTGATGGCATTATGGAACTTCCTTCAACTAACTAACAAATACAGAGCTATAAACCCCCTTTATAGCTCTATTTTCTTCAGCTCAGCTTTGTTTATCTCCCTTTCTTGACTCACATGAAAATATCTAGCACTCTGTAATCATGCAATAAAATCAATCTTAACTTTAGTAGTAGAAAAGGATTAACTAGTGTTTAAGCTTGCCAATAACGGGAACGTAATACTTGATGTAAGTAAACACGCTCCACCTAGCGCCGCTTTTATAATTGATGCACTTGAGAAGTCGACGTTTTGCGAATGCAAAATTGACCACGAGGCTATTGATAATTTTTTTAAAGCGCAAAATAATGAGCCAACCTTGGTTGTAGCAAGTAAACACGATGCATCGCTTGTGGTAACGTTAAGTGAAGATAAAATGCAAGCCATAGGCGAGCTTACTTTAGCCTATGGTGGTAAGGTACTTTCGTTAGAAGAGGGTAAAAAACAACTCATAAAAGCAGGGGTTGTACGTGGCTACAAACAAGCTTTTTTAGAGCAGCTTTTAGATAAACAATTTAACTTAGCCCCTGGAACCGTAGCAAAAGGGATTCTAGCCAAGGGCCGTTTGCCAGCTGAGGGCACTGCAACAAAATTTGTCGCTATGGTAGAAACCCTCAAAGATCGCCTAAAAACACCTAAAATGATGGAAGATGGCAGTGTAGATATGCGCGACTTTGGTAAGCTTGCGAGCGTAGAGCCTGGTACTGTTCTGATTCGCCAACAACCTGCTACCCCCGGTAAAGAAGGCTTCACTGTAGTAGGTGACATACTCCCCGCTAAACCTGGCGAAAATAAAAAGTTAGTAGCAGGCGAAGGCGCCGAAATATCAAAAACAAATCCGCTTGAGCTTGTTTCTACAACGGCGGGTGTTCCGGTAGAAATACCTAACGGTATGCGAGTTGATGATATTTTTACCATTTCTGATGTAGATGTTAAGAGCGGCCATATTGATTTTGAAGGCAGTGTTATTGTGACTAAAAACATTGACCCAGGTATGCGCGTAATGGCTAAAGGCGACATTACGGTTTTTGGCACAGTTGAATCTGGCGAATTATCGGCCGGCGGAAACATCACTGTAAAACAAGGTATTATTGGCCATCAAAAACTCGAAGATAAAACACTATCGTGCACTATAAAAAGTGACGGAGATGTTCATGTTTCTCATGCACAATATTGCTATATTCAAGGCAAAAACATTTTTATAGACCGCCAAGCCAGCCATTGTACTATTAAAGCAAAACACTTATTACAAGTTGGCCAAACAGAGTTACCCAAAGGGAAAATTTTTGGTGGAGAGATTCTCGATGCAACTGTATTAATAGCTGGCGAAATAGGTAATGAATCAGGTGCTAAAATGGCAATTAATTTAGCCGCATCAGGTGCTGAAATAACGGCCGACACAGATAACTGCTTTAAAGACTTAGCAAAAACAGATGAGCAGCTTGATACCCTTCAAGCAGCACTAGAAAAAGCAGATAAAGTAAAAGATATAGAAAAGAAAAATCTGCTCATTAAAAAAATTGGCGCAACACAGCAGCATTACTGCCAACAAGCAGAGCTGCTAGAAAAAAAGTTATCTAGCCTAGATCATGAACTACACGACCTACTTAGCGATGCAAACCTTGCTGTTAATACATCATTACACTCAGGGGTAGAGATCCATATTTTTGATAAAGTATTAAAAACTACCCGCAACTACCCGCCTTGCAATATAAACTTACAAAACAATAAAGTAGAAATAAACTTTAAAACACATTAGGGCGCATTTAGCGCCCTTTATAATTTACAGTAAGCCGCTTACCGTATCGTGCGTTTGCTTTGGCCATACACCTGCTTGCACTTGTCCAATATGCTGCTTTTGCAGTAATAACATTGCTAAGCGCGATTGCCCTATGCCGCCACCAATTGTTTGCGGGAATGCCTCTTCTAATAACGATTTATGCCAATCAAAAGCGAGACGTTCTTCATCGCCTGTTATGCTCAATTGCGCTTTTAATACATCGGGGCTTACACGAATACCCATAGATGATATTTCAAAGGCATCTTCTAACACGGGGTTCCACACTAAAATATCGCCATTTAATCCTGTGTATCCGTCAACCGTTTGGGTAGACCAATCATCGTAATCTGGAGCGCGTACATCATGGATTTTGCCATTAGCTAACGCACCACCAATACCAATTAAAAATACCGCACCGTACTCTTGTGCAATGGCTTTTTCGCGTTGCTTTGCGCTAAAGTCGGGGTACATTTTGCGTAACTGCTCACTGTGAATAAAGGTAATTTCACTGGGTAAAAATGGCGCAATACCAAAGCTTTCACTTACAAACTGTTCTGTTTGCTTAATGCCAGTGTAAATGGCTTTAACTGTCTCTTGTAACGTAGAAAGCGTACGCTCAGTACGTTGGCAAATTACCTTCTCCCAGTCCCATTGATCAACATAAACAGAGTGTATTGGGCTTAATGAGTCTTCATCTGGGCGCAACGCTTTCATTTGCGTATAAATACCTTCACCTACAGAAAAGCCGTAAGTAGCGAGCGTTTTACGTTTCCATTTAGCAAGCGAATGAACAACTTCATAGCTGCTATCGGTAATTGCTTTTACGTTAACAGCAACTGCATTCTCGTGACCACTCAAGTTATCTTGTGTGCCATCACCTACTTTGGCCAAAATAGGAGCCTGAACTTCAACTAATCCGAGTTGCTGCTCTAATTGCTGTGAAAAAAACTGCTTAACTTTACTTATTTGCTGCTGTTGCTGCACATAGTGTGAACTCATAATAAATGGCCTCATTCCCAGTTATTGTTACTTGCTTATTAATGAAAAAACACCCTGCGGGCGCCTTTAATGAAGTTACTGTAACGATTTAAACTTTTAATTCAATAACCAATAATAAAAATAGCTTTAATATGCAAAATCGATTAATTTAAACGGTATAAAAATGAAGATTCACTAATTTAAGTAAGCAAAAATAATGGAAAATTATCAAATCGATAATCTCGATAAACAGATACTTCACGCTCTAATGGCCAACGCCCGCACAGCCTACGCTGAATTAGCCAAACGGTTTGCTGTAAGTGCCGGCACAATTCACGTGCGTGTGGAGAAAATGAAACAAGCAGGTATTATCACCGGCACCCAATTAAGCATTAGTACAAAACAACTTGGTTACGATGTATGTTGCTTTATTGGTATTAACTTAAATAATGCACGCGACTACCCAGAAACACTAATTAAACTAGAAGCACTAGAAGAAGTAGTTGAAGCGTATTACACCACGGGTAACTACAGCATTTTTATCAAAGTTATGGCTAAGTCTATAGACCACTTACAAGATGTATTGATTAATAAAATACAAGCGATAGAAGCAATTCAATCAACCGAAACACTTATTTCATTGCAAAATCCAATTAGCCGCACAGTAATGCCTTAATAGATAAAATTACGTATAATTATCAAAAAAGAGGATCACCATGCAGCAAAATCGCTACCAACGAATAAAAGACGTACTATCTCGTCGTCAAACAGACTTAACGGTCTGTTTAGAAGATGTACATAAACATCATAACCTCTCAGCTATTGTAAGAAGTGCTGATGCAGTAGGTTGTCATCATGTGCACGCGGTATGGCCAGAAAACCAAAAATGGCTGACCAATAATACCTCTGGCGGCAGTAAAAACTGGCTAGAAACACACCTTCATAAAAATATTGATGATGCTGCCACAATGATGCGAAAGCACAACCCAGATGTACAAATATTAGCAACACACTTGAGCGAAGATGCAGTAGATTTTAGAGAAATAGATTACACAAAACCCACGGCTATAATTGTAGGCCAAGAAAAAACGGGGATTTCTGAGCAAGCATTAAAGCACGCAGATCAAAATATTATTATACCTATGCAAGGTATGGTGCAATCCCTAAATGTATCGGTAGCGGCTGCACTTATTTTATTTGAAGCACAACATCAACGAGAAAAGGCAGGGCTATATAAGCGCGATATGCTAAGTGAAGAGGTTAAACACCCTATGTATTTTGAAGGCTATCACCCAGTAATTGCAAAACAATGTAGATTAAAAAACCTACCTTACCCACCACTTGATGAAGAAGGTGAAATAGTCGCTAACGAGCAGTTTTGGCACGCTTTAAAACATGCTTGATGCTTAGCAAACCTGTGAGTACACTTAACTCATTCACAAATAAACAGATTTGAGCCCACATTGTCTAAACCTAGCTTAAGCCAGTACCCTATTACAGAACTTAAAGGGGTCGGTCCAAAAATGGCCGAGCGCCTACAAAAGCTAGGTATAGCTACCGTGCAAGATATGCTCTTTCATTTGCCTTTACGCTATGAAGATCGTACCCGTATCTATGCTATTAACGATGTTACTTTACACAGCCACTGCACCGTTGAGGCAACAATAGAAACAAGCCAAGTGACCTTTGGCAAACGCCGCATGTTAGTTGTGCAAATAAACGATGGTACAGCTAGGCTTACTTTACGATTTTTTAATTTTACTGCTGCGCAAAAAAATGCGTTTATCAGTGGGAAAATAATTCGCTGTTTTGGTGAGATTAGACGCGGGCGCGTTGGGCTTGAAATGAGCCACCCAGAATACAGTATCAGCGATACACCCAATGAACAGCCAACAGCAACAACTCTCACACCGGTTTATTCAACAACCGAAGGGCTAAAGCAATTATCGATTAGGGGCTTAAGCGAGCAAGCAATAAACTTACTGCACAAGTACTCAGTAGAAGAACTTATTCCTGAAAAATGGCAACCTTCACATATGCAACTGCGTGATGCTTTACTGTTACTTCATCGTCCACCTAATGACGTAGATGTAATTTCACTTGAACAAGGGACTCATCCAGCGCAGCAACGCTTAGTGTTTGAAGAGCTACTTGCACAAAACTTAAGCTTGTTAAAAGTACGCGAGCAAGGGCAGCAAGTAAGTGCAGTTACCCTAAGCCCTACAAATACATTAGAAAGTCAATTTTTAGCGCAACTCCCTTTTGCGCCGACCAAAGCACAAAATAGAGTAGTAGCCGAAATTAAAGGGGATTTACAGCACCCCTACCCCATGATGCGATTAGTACAAGGTGATGTAGGCTCAGGTAAAACACTGGTTGCAGCATTAAGTGCATTAACAGCAATAGCACAAGGTTTCCAAGCTGCACTAATGGCACCCACAGAAATTCTCTCTGAGCAACACGGGATAAATTTCAAGCAATGGTTTGAAAGCTTAGGAATTAATGTTGCATGGCTTGGTGGAAAAACTAAAGGCAAGGAGCGTGCTAGTACACTTGAAAAAATAGCCTCAGGGGAAGCGCAAATGATAGTAGGAACGCATGCCCTATTTCAAGACGAGGTAAAGTTCAATAATTTAGTATTGGTTATCATAGATGAACAACACCGCTTTGGTGTTCATCAACGCCTCTCACTCCGAGAAAAAGGAAAGTTTGGTAATTGTTACCCTCATCAGTTAGTCATGACTGCAACCCCCATTCCGCGTACATTGGCTATGACGGCCTATGCCGATTTAGAAACCTCAGTAATAGATGAGCTCCCTCCCGGTAGAACGCCAATTACCACTGTGGCCATTCCTGATACGCGCCGAGACGATATAATAAACCGTGTTAAGCTTGCCTGTAATGAACAAGGTAGGCAGGTTTATTGGGTGTGTACTCTCATTGACGAATCAGAAGCCCTACAATGCCAAGCAGCAGAAGATAGCGCATTACAATTAAAGGAGGCTTTGCCAGAACTTAATGTAGGACTTGTCCATGGCCGCATGAAAGCCACTGAGAAACAAGCCATTATGAGCGAGTTCAAAGCTGGCAATATTCACGTACTTGTTGCAACAACAGTAATAGAAGTCGGTGTAGACGTACCTAATGCCAGTTTGATTATCATAGAAAACCCTGAACGCTTAGGATTAGCACAATTACACCAATTACGAGGACGCGTAGGACGAGGGGCCACCGCTTCCCATTGCGTACTGTTGTATCACGCCCCTTTATCTCATACTGCTCAAAAGCGTTTAGGTGTATTAAGGGACAGTAATGATGGCTTTGTCATCGCAGAGCGCGATCTCGAAATACGTGGCCCGGGCGAAGTACTCGGCACTAAACAAACTGGCTTAGCCGAATTTAAAATAGCGGACCTTACTCGCGACAAACACACTCTTAATCAAGTAAGACCTATTGCACAGCAAATGCTAAAGCAAAATCCCAACCTTATAGACCCCTTAATTCATCGCTGGCTCGGCAATAAATCTAATTACGCTCAGGCTTAATTATCCTAAAACACTTACGATTTATCTTTAGCTTGTTTTACTAATGGTAAAAGACCTCCTAAGTCCCTGCGAAATAAGTATCTGATTATTACTCTATCCCTTGGTTTAGATAGGGGTGTATTGCGGGCGCATTTAATTATTATGCATACATAAAAAAGCCGCTTCATTACTGAAGCGGCTTTCTCGTACTTGGAGCCTGGCGATGTCGTAGTGCCCACAGCGGCGGAGAGTCACATAGCAAAGTACTCTTAATGTTTTTTTAATGGGATTCACTGGGCACTGAGGTGGTCGTCGCGTTCTTTACCCGTGGGTTTCGTGATACTCAACCCACGCTACGAAGTACTGGTTGACGCTGTGCAGCTGATAGCTGACGGCTGATAGCTACTATTTTCACTTTCTTACAGACGTAAAAAAGCCCGACTATTACTAGTCGGGCTTTCTTGTATTTGGAGCCTGGCAATGTCCTACTTTCACATAGCAAATTCTT
>NZ_PNCT01000043.1:0-46866 GCF_005887365.1 Pseudoalteromonas sp. S3785
ATCATTGGCTCCCCCTCCCCGACTCGAACGGGGGACCTGCGGATTAACAGTCCGTCGCTCTAACCAACTGAGCTAAGGGGGAAGCGTCATGCCTTTCAACGGGGCGAAATATTAATGATGGAGCCGCAAAGTGTCAACATATAAAAGTCATAAATTTAAAAAAGTGGTTTATTCGTTGTTTTTATGTTCGATCTGCGCATTTTATAACTCTATTTATGCAAATCATAGAGATAAATCTGTATTTAAACTTACATCAATACGAAAAAAACAGCGCTCATGAATTAGTCATTGTTTAATTTATGTGTAAAAAATGCCAGTGAAGTAAAAGTTATCGCAGCTAATTAGTAAATTTGTATTTAATCCTATTGTCATAAAACCAAGTATAAATTTAGCTAGCAGAAGTTTTTTAAAAATCCAGTAATGGGTTTTTCTTCTACTGCAGTGTTTTAACATAGCCAATCGAGTAAACACGTTTCTTAGTAGTTTATTTTGAAAAGCTACACAAAAACAAAACTATCAATAAGTTGCTAAATAATTAGCTAAGATAAATAAGTGATATATGGAGGCATCCGAGGCAAAATTTTGCTTATCTTAATTTTTTGTTTGCAAGCATTGATAAGTTTTTAACTTTAGCATTTAGCAAAAGGGAAGCGAGAGCTAAATTATAGTCAGCGTGCAAGCCTTTATAAATGCGGGCTGGACTGAGTTATCCACGGTTTCTGTGGATAACTCTGTTTATGAAACTTTAAGAACAGTGTTCCGACCAGAGTTTATGGGCACTACAACGATTTCAAGCTTTTAAATCAATTTTTTTATTACATTTAAAAACATAGGCTTATAAATACATACTGAATTACCATGCGGTGATGAGTAAATTAATTTATTGCAATAATGATTAATACTGCGCTGTGTAAAAATTCAGCGAATTAGCAGGGGGTAATGTTAAAAAAGTGATAAAAATGTTCACTTATTGTTTTTTAGCGCTCTAAGAGTGTATTTATCTACAAATGCATAAAAGTTCGACTTTACCTAATTTTTATATTGCTGCTTTATTAATAGTACAAAATCCATTGATAAATCCGTGGCTTGAATTGCTATGATGCTTTAAAATGGCAAGCTCAGTAAAAGAGGCTTATTTATTCCATGCGCGAAACTTCACATTCTCAGTCACGCCCAGATTTACTTAACGATCCCATCTTGCCTACATTAAAGAAAATGACCATTCCGATGATCTTTGGCATGATCACACTAATGATGTTCAACATTGTTGATACATTTTTTATTAGTATGTTGGGCACAGAGCCCCTTGCGGCGGTAAGCTTTACGTTTCCGGTAACCTTTACGGTAATAAGCCTGGCCATAGGTTTAGGCATTGGCACATCAGCGGTGATAGCTAAAGCTTTGGGCAGTAATAAAATTGAAGAAGCGCGCTTTGATGCCAGTGTGTCGCTTATTGTAGCGCTACTACTAGTTATTTTACTTTCGTTTGTTGGATATTTACTAATAGACCCAATATTCACTTTATTGGGGGCCGGACAATTAGTGCTGCCACTTATTCATGAGTATATGAATATTTGGTTTATTGGTAGCGTATTTTTGATCACCCCCATGATAGGTAATTCGGTATTACGTGCCAGTGGCGATACTAAAACCCCTAGTATAGTAATGGGTGGGGCAGGGCTTATTAATGCCATACTCGATCCTATTTTAATATTTGGCTGGGGCCCAGTACCGGCATTAGGCATTCAAGGTGCCGCTATTGCCAGTGTTATTGCCTGGGGCGTTGCTGTTGTTATTATTCTATACGTGTTGGGTGTTAAAAAACGACTATTGAGCTTAAAAGCGGGTAATCAAACAGCGCTAAGTGCAATAACAAAAGTGCTTAAAATCGGCTTACCCGCAGCGGGGGCTAACATGCTTACCCCAGTGGCAATGGCTGTAATGACCGCACTCGTTGCTAATCATGGACCCGAAGCGGTTGCCGCTTTTGGTGTGGGCAGCCGTATTGAATCAATTGCCAGTATTTTAGTGCTGGCTTTGTCGATGACATTGCCTCCTTTTGTTAGCCAAAACTTTGGGGCGGGTAAATTAGGCCGCGTAAAAGAGGCGTACATTGGTACGCTTAAATTTGTGATGATATGGCAATTTGCTATTTATATTTTACTCATTGCGCTTTCAGGGGTAATAAGCCAATTATTTGGTAAAGAACAGGCTGTAATCGATGTTATTAAGCTCTTTATATACACCATACCGCTAAGTTATGGTTTTCAAGGGGTGATCATTTTATCAAATTCATCGTTTAATGCTTTACACAAACCTATGAATGCATTGTTTTTAAGTATTATTCGTTTGTTTGTTTTTTACCTGCCTTTTGCTTATGTAGGCAGTATGCTAGGTGGCTTGATTGGTTTATTTATTGGCGCTGCGATCGGTAATGTATTCACAGGGTTAGTCGCGTACAAATGGTTTATAAAAGAACTAGATGCAATATGTAGTAACACGGTAACGGAGTAAATGAATGAGTGATCACTTTGAGCTAAAGTCACAATTTAAACCCGCGGGCGATCAACCCACAGCGATTAAACAGCTTGAAGAAGGCTTAGAAGCCGGGCTTGCGCATCAAACCTTACTCGGTGCCACAGGTACAGGTAAAACATTTACCATGGCCAATATTATTAGCGATTTAAACCGCCCAACAATAATAATGGCGCATAATAAAACACTAGCCGCGCAGTTGTATGGAGAAATGAAAGAGTTTTTTCCTAATAATGCAGTTGAGTATTTTGTATCTTACTACGATTACTACCAGCCAGAAGCCTACGTGGTTGCAAGCGATACATTTATAGAAAAAGACGCCTCTATTAATGAGCACATAGAGCAAATGCGTTTAAGTGCTACTAAGGCACTGCTTGAGCGACGCGATACCATAATAGTGGCCTCTGTGTCGGCTATTTATGGTTTGGGCGACCCCGACTCATACATGAAAATGATGCTGCTTTTAAAAGTAGGCGAGCAGGTCGACCAACGGGATATGCTACGCCGCTTAGCTGAGCTGCAATATACTCGTAACGACATTGACTTTAGCCGTGGTACTTACCGTGTACGTGGCGAAGTAATAGATATATTCCCGGCCGAGTCAGACACCTATGCAGTGCGTGTAGAAATGTTTGATGACGAAATAGAGCGCCTCAGTATTTTTGACCCCCTTACCGGTGCGGTAGAAAAACACATAGTTCGTGCCACTATTTACCCTAAAACGCACTACGTAACGCCTCGCGAAAAAATTCTTGATGCCATAGAAAAAATAAAAGCTGAGCTTAAAGAACGCAGAGCACAATTACTAAGCGCCAATAAATTGGTAGAAGAGCAGCGCATAGCGCAACGTACTCAATACGACATAGAAATGATGACCGAGCTTGGTTATTGCTCGGGTATAGAAAACTACAGCCGTTATTTGTCGGGGCGTACACCGGGCGATCCACCCCCCACATTGCTTGATTACCTCCCTGACGATGCATTAATGATCATCGATGAATCACACGTAACCGTATCGCAAATTGGTGCCATGTATAAAGGCGACAGAAGCCGTAAAGAAAACCTAGTTGAATATGGCTTTAGAATGCCATCGGCAATGGATAACCGCCCATTGCGCTTTGAAGAATTTGAAGCCATAGCACCGCAAACGATTTATGTATCGGCAACGCCGGGTGATTTTGAATTAGAGCGCAGCGCAGGCGAAGTAGCAGAGCAAGTTATACGCCCAACAGGCCTGTTAGACCCAGAAATAGAAATACGCCCTGTAGGCACCCAAGTAGATGATTTACTCTCAGAAATTTATAAATGTGTAGAAAAAGGTGAGCGAGTACTGGTTACTACGCTTACTAAGCGCATGTCAGAGGATTTAACAGATTACTTAAGCGAGCACAATGTAAAAGTACGTTACCTGCACTCAGACATAGACACCGTAGAGCGCGTTGAAATAATTCGTGATTTACGCGCCGGTGTGTTTGATGTGTTAGTGGGTATTAACTTATTAAGAGAAGGCCTAGATATGCCAGAAGTGGCGCTAGTTGCCATTTTAGATGCCGATAAAGAAGGCTTTTTACGCTCAGCACGTTCGCTTATTCAAACCATTGGTCGTGCTGCACGTCACCTCGACGGGCGCGCCATTTTATACGCCGATAAAGTAACTAAATCGATGGACAAAGCGATTAGCGAAACGCAGCGCCGTCGTGAAAAACAGCATGCCTACAACATAGAGCACGGCATTGAGCCACAAGCCTTGGTTAAAAAGATCACCGATATTATGGATGTGGGTGAAGAAGCTGCACCACAAGATAATCTTAAACTAGTGCGTAAAGAGTCTAAAAAAATACTCAGTGCTAAAGAAATTGCCACACAAATTAAGCAACTTGAAAGCAAAATGCATGCTTATGCCAGCGATCTTGAATTTGAAAAAGCCGCGTCGGTACGCGACGAAATACACGAACTACAACAACAGTTGATTAACTAAATGACACCCGATTTTTCGCCTCTAATAAGCGCGCTTGAAGATGCGCCATTACTACAAAACGAACTATGCCGCGTATTTCATGGCCGCGGGCATAGCGTGGCATCGCTAAGCCATATTAATTTAGATTTTTACCCGCCGAGCTTATTTTTAATTTCGTATGATGAAATTGACGACGCCACGTTAAATACACTGACCAATACCCTTTGGACATGGGCGCAGCAGCATCACCCCGAGCTTATTACTGGGCTTGTGTATCAACAGCGCGCGGGTGTACAAAGCAATAATCGTTTAGTGCATGGCAATCTTCCCTCGCCACATGTGGTAAAAGAAAACGGCATCAGTTTTTTAGTGGATTTAATAAGCCGCCAAAATACCGGAATTTTCCCCGATATGCGCAGCGGCCGTGAGTTTGTTTCTGCCAATAGTAAACATGCAAAAGTACTTAATTTGTTTTCATACACCTGTGGGTTTTCACTTGCGGCAATGCAAGGCGGGGCTGATCATGTAATGAACATGGATATGAGCAAAGGCGTACTTAAAGTTGGTAAGCAAAACCATCAACTCAACGGTTTTGAGCGTGGAGTGAGTTTTTTACCTCATGATATTTTAAAGTCGTTTGGTAAATTAAAAAAAGCAGCGCCGTTTGATTTAATTATTGTAGACCCGCCAAGCTTTCAAAAGGGCAGCTTTATTCTAACTAAAGATTATCAAAAGGTACTGCGCAGATTACCAGAACTTTTGTGCGAAACCACACAGCTTTTATTATGCGCTAATAGCCCAGAGCTAACCGAAGATGCGTTTAAAGCTTTAATCAACGAGCACACCCAAGGCGCAATAGAATTTGTTGAGCGCCTTGCACCTACAGCCCGTTTTGTAGAAGTAGACGGTAATAAAAGCTTAAAAGCGTTAGTGTATAAAACGGCGCACACTTTAACTTAAATGAAACTGAGTAAGCGTTTAAACGCAATTAATGCGTTAATTACTAACCCAGTAGATGTTATTTGGGATTGCTGCTGTGACCATGGTTACTTAGGCATTGCACTATTAAAGCGCCGCGCTGCAAAACAGGTTAATTTTGTTGATGTGGTAGATAAAATAATGGCAGAGCTGAGCGAGCACCTAGTAAATATTAGCCAAACACTGCCAAGTGATGTGCAATACGAAGTATTTTGCCAAGATGTTAGAGAAATAAAACTGGTTCCTAATGAATTAAATACCGTGGTTATCGCCGGAGTTGGCGGCGAATTAATGCTAAAACTTGTCGCCGGCATTATTAAAAACAATTGCGCTGCATCAGTGGCAAGCACCCGCTTTATAGTTTGTCCTATACACCATACTTATCATTTGCGCAGTGGCTTAGCCAAATTAGGCTTTGGCCTTGAAAGCGAGCAATTGATCACTGAAAACAACCGCTATTATGAGCTTATAGAGATAAGCCAACGTAGCGCCACATTGCTTACATCTACTGGCAACAGCATGTGGGATTTAAACAATGCATTGCACAGGCAATACCTTAAACAGTTACTCACTCATTATAATAATATGCTTAATAAAGATGAGCTTTATTATCAAAAAGTTATAACAGATTATAAAAACCTCATCGACGCTTAAAAATGACTTATTTAGGGCTAATTGTGTGATCTAATTTAAGGCGCTAAAACGTAATATCAACATAGATTATATCGCCTTGCGCGAGCTTATTTGGTTTACGTATGTCAGATAAAAAAAGTCGCATTGAGCCGTTACTCAGTGCAGAGCAAAAGTGGCAAAACAGTTACGAGCAACCAATTTCGTATGCGCCATTAGTGCAACTTGCGAATAAAAGCTGGATAGTTCCACAGCATTTTTTACGCTATAAACACACCTTATCAAGCGTTAATCAGGTGCTTGAAGATATTGATTTTTCGGCGCACTTTAGGGTGCTTGCTGCGCAAAAAAATGAACAACTTTATTTGCAAGTTGCCGTACTTAGCCCCGATAACTACAAAACAAGTAGTTATGCGGGCGAGGGCACCGACAAAAAGCTCCTGTTTGGTAGGCGCTGGATAGTAGAGGATAACTTACCGACCTCAGAACTTATTCAAACAGCGTTTTTAGCGCTTAAAATAGCGCGAGAGCACGAAGTAAGAGAGTTGTTTCAACTTACTCACAGCGATAATACAACCAGCACCCCGTTTAATAATCATCATGATCTACCAGTTATGGCACAAAATGCAGAGCTCGTTACTGCGCATGCACCGCCGGGCACCGGGCAATGCCATACTATTGAACAGTTATTAAAACGGGTGGTATTTGCAAGTGCTAAGGTATCGCTAAGTGCTATGCAGCAAATAAGCTCGCAGCAGTGTTTATACACCTTAAAATTACACTGCAACACTTGCCAGCTTGCTGAATTTAATAACAAAACTTTTGCATTTTTAACCAGTGATAGCAGCGAAAATAGCTTTTTACATAGCCTTATCAATGCGCTGGTTGATATAAGTAATAAGTATGTGAGTGAGCAATTTAAATACCAAGGGTTTGCCCGATTTAGTAAACACAACTGTGTAGAAAAAATAGGGGAGCTTAGTGTCGCAATGCGCTCGCCTAAAGTGTTGGGCTTGTGTTCACTTGGCAAACAACATGCTAATAAACTTAATTTTGAAATAGATAGCTCTCGTGCGCCGCAGGGCTGCGGCCAAGCTATTGATGGGTTTTTAGCTGCTCATGGCATAGAGCAGCCAGAAAACGCTCATTTATATCGTTTTTAAAGGCGGTTAATTTCTTCTTTTGTGGTGTAGCTTGAATCTGTCACTATGGCCTCAAGCGTTTGCACGCGCTCTTTTAAAGCAACCACTTGCGCACTTACCTCGGCAAGCTGTTTATTCGCATCTTGGTTGCTATCTTGCATTTTGTGTTTAAACTCAAGGTGCTTTTTGTACATATCGTAAATAACCCCAGAGCCAACCGAAATAAGTACAATAAGTACTATCATTGTAGTGCCTGACATAACCACTTCCTTTTATATTCATCGCTTTAGTTGTGTAAAGTATAACCGTATTTTAAAGTGGTTAAACCTGACAATTGTAACTTTATTTGTCGATTGTGGCTGCATGAAGCGGTGTTCATCATTGATACATACGGTTTATTGTTTAATACTGATAAAATAAAAAGTACGTATTTTATAATTAATACAGTGAGTTGCTATGTTAAATAATAAAATTCCACCGGTTATAGTGGTCCTGTTTTTTGCAGGCGTTATGGCTTTAATCGCGCATTATAGTGTTATTGATTTTACAGCGTTTATTACCTATTTAGCGGCAAGCTTAGTAATCATTGGCTGCGTGTTTTGTATTGCCGGCGTTGTTAGCTTTAAGCTTGCCCGAACCACAGTAAACCCTAATAAGCCCGAGCAGGCATCTAAACTTGTGACTGGGGGTATTTATAAAATTTCGCGCAATCCTATGTATGTTGGGTTTGCATTTATTTTAGCAGGGTGGGGTATATGGCTGAGTTCGCTGTGGGCACTTTTATGCATCATTGGTTTTATTGTGTATTTAACGCTTTTTCAAATAATTCCTGAAGAACGGGCATTAACTAAATTATTTGGCCAAGAATTCACTGAGTATAAAAACAAAGTAAAACGCTGGCTTTAACTTTAAGCAATAACAAAAAAGGCTATCGAAATGATAGCCTTTTTGCGTTTTATGCATGTGTTAGTGTAGGTTATTCGTATTCTAACGGGTCAGTAACGTTATTAAGCTTAAATGCTTCTAAACGCTCTTGGCATGCGCCACATTTTCCACAGGCTTTTTCGCGTCCGTTATAACAGGTCCACGTTTGGCTGTAATCTAAGCCCATTTTTATACCGTCGGTTAAAATATCAATTTTGGTGTTATTTAAGTACGGGCTAAAAATTTCTACTGCATCGTAGTTTGCAATACGACATACATCATCCATTTTTTGCACAAACTCAGGGCGGCAGTCAGGGTAAATAGCATGATCGCCCGAGTGAGCACCGTAATATACTTGGCTTGCTTTAAGTGATACTGCGTAACCAACCGCAAGCGAAAGCAAAATCATATTACGATTTGGCACAATGGTGCTTTTCATGCTTTCTTCTTCGTAATGGCCTTCGGGTACATCAATATCATCAGTGAGTGATGAGCCACCAATAAGCTGATTAATTGCTGATATATCTACAATTTTATGTGGAACATTAAGCTTTTTACACACGTTTGCAGCCACTTCAAGCTCTTTAACATGACGCTGACCATAGTCAAATGAAAGGGCATAAACATCATGGCCTTGCTGCAAGGCTTTATTTAATACGGTAAACGAATCCATACCGCCGGAATAAATAACAACTACTTTTTGCGTCATATCTGGATTGCTCTTTAGTTTTAATAGAGGTTTATATCAGGGCGCGATATACTACACGGCCGCAGCTTAAATAACAATTTTTGGGCAGCGCTTTTTCGTCTTTTATAGTAGCAATGTTGCAGCTAGGCAGTAAGTGAGATCTCTTTTGTACAAAATTAATGAAGTGTTTGAAACCATCCAAGGTGAAGCAAGTTTTACCGGTACACCCTCAATATTTTTGCGTTTGCAAGGCTGCCCAGTGGGCTGTGCATGGTGTGATACTAAACAAACTTGGGAAGTCGATAACGTGTACAAAGTATCACTTGATGAAACTGTAGAAAAAAAAGCCGATTCAGATCATTGGGCCGATGCCAGCGCCGAGCAAGTGCTCGAACTATTTAAATCGCGTGGTTATACGGCAAAGCATGTTGTCATTACCGGCGGCGAGCCATGCATGTACGATTTAAACCCAGTGTGTAACTTATTACATGCACAAGGCTTTACTACGCAAATAGAAACCAGCGGCACTTTTGAAATACTCGCCCCAGAGCAAACTTGGGTGACCGTATCGCCTAAAATTAACATGCGCGGCGGCTACGAAGTACTTACCAGCGCCATGAAGCGCGCCAACGAAATAAAGCACCCCGTTGCCATGCAAAAGCATGTAGAAGAGCTAGAAGAACTATTTACTAAAACAGGTGTTAACCCGAAGCTTGTATACTTACAGCCAATCAGCCAAAAAGTATCAGCAACCAAACTTGCAATCGATACCTGTATCGCCAAAAATTGGCGCCTATCAATACAAGTACATAAATATTTAGGGATTAGCTAAATTAAAGAGCAGCTGTAAGTGCTTAGCTGTAAGCGACAAGCTTTTCGGCGTTAAGTTATATTACGTAGATACAAGGTTGGGTTGAGTGAAACTAAACCCAACGAACCTGCAATACCCACACCCCAATAATCCGCATTATATATTTAAAACGTAGGTCGGATAAGCGAAGCGTCATCCGACACAGTAACTTATTTCAGTTTCGACAAACATATATAGTTAATTAATTATGATGTATGAAGTCAAGATTTGACCTCTTTGGTTTTAAAAGGTTAAGGATAATTTAGATAACCTTCCATCATCATAGCATCATAAAGCCCAGCAATCTGGGCTTTAACTTTTAGCTTTTAATTTTTTAAAACAAGCTATTAGTAATTATCTGCGCACTTTTACTGTGCATTTTCTAGTACTTCATTATATCCATATGATTTTATTAATATAAAATAAAGTATATTCATTGGAATGCGTAGAATTACGATTAAATGCGCTATAATAAAAGAAACTCAGCTAAGCATTAAAAGGAGGTTAGCAGTTGATGGGAAAATTTAGAAAGTACTTTATTTGGATAACAGCTGGGTACTTATTACTTATTATTTCGTTATTCTTGCTTTATGGTTTTTATGTAAAAGATGGAAGCTGGGGAAGTTTTAGCGATGTTGTTATTGCATTTTTTACTCTTCTTATTTCTTATTCAACAACTTTATTGGTGGTTGCTGCTAACTCTTGGCGAGAACAACAAAAATACCAGATGGGCTCGGAGTTTTTGAGTAAATTTGTATCTTTTTACTTCCAATTGACAGAGTGTAGAAGCCAGGAGGTTTTAATCTATTATTTAATAGATGAGATCAATTGCACACAAGGAAAAGCTAAATATGGAGCTATTAGTTATGACGAGCATATAAATACGTTGAAAAGTAAAAAGAAAGAGCTTGAGGAAAATTACGAAAACTCATTATTAAAATTAAATTCTCACTTTGAAGATGCTGCAAAAAACTCATTTCTTTTTGGTAGTTCCACGAATATTTTAGAGTTGATGTATGACGCACAATTAATAAGAAGCGATTTCTATTCTAAATTATCACCTGCTTTTGAAGTGCTTTCTACTACGTGTATAGGGCATGCGACACAGCTTCCAAAAACGAAAGAGAGTGAATATATCTCGAAATATAAAGACGTAGTTTACGAAACTTTGTTTGGTAACCTTCAAAAAATACAGGACCTCCCTGAGTATGAAAAAGAAAACTACACTTTTGATAAAAAAAAATGGGCTAAATTTAAGTTTTGATGATTAATATTGAAAGCAACGTAAACAAAACCAAGCACTATCAAGACCTACCAGACAGTTTAGGCGGATTACTTGAGGAAAATAAAGGTGCTACTTTCTACGGGGTAGCAGCGGCCGCTCAATGGAAGGTGTTGGCATATTTGATGGTGATGTGCTTTTGATTTATAGAAGCTTAGACGTAAAGTCAGGTGATGTGATTGTGGCCGTATTAAACGGTCAGTTTGTATGTAAAATTGCAGACCTTAGAAATAATCAATTATTGTCTGCAAGTGATGATTACCAACCCTATAAGCTTAATGATGGCGATGAATTTACCTTGGAGGGCTTAGTTAGTCGGTCTATTCGCATACTCTGCAGAAATAGTAAGGATTCTATCTAATATGTACAATGCTGAAATAAATGCCCTAGGGTCAAATGCCCTAGGGTCAAATCTTGACTTCATACATCAAAACTATCGACTGCATATTCATACCTTGATCATGCTTTTACTTAATCAAAGTTTGAGTATTCACATAAAAAACGTTGCCCTAGAGCAACACTTTTCTGTATCTTTTTAATAGCTCAAATGTTAATCAGCCGCTAAATGAGTTTGAAGCTACTTAAGAGCGATCTTTAGTTTTAAACTTATAATTATAAAATCAATACTCATTAGGAAGTACACTTGCATATCCAAATTTCAGAACACATTAAACTAGCTCCTTTAGTGGAAAGCGATGCTGCGGACATATTAAAAGCTGTTAATGTAAGTCGGGCAAGTTTAGGTAAATTTTTACCCTGGGTAGAAGGGGTAAATAATATTGAATCAGCTAAAAAGTACATACTCGAAAGAGTAAACAGCGGGCTTAATGGTTCGCAGTGGTTTAAAATTTATTATAAAGATAATCTGAGTGGTGTTTTTGCAATTAAGTATATTTGTCCTGATTTGAATATAGCGGAACTTGGTTACTGGTTAAGTTGTGATGCACAAGGCAATGGTATTATCAGTCAAGTAATCACAAAAGCTCCGCAGCTACTCACGAGCACTCATGTTAAATTTATCGAATTTAGGTGCCTAGAGAAAAATGCGGCAAGTATAAAGGTTGCGTTGAAATCAGGCGCTCTGCTTGTAGATGTTATACCTAATTTTTTAGTTGCGGATGATGTATGGCAAAACCTGAATATTTATAGAGCCGCAGTAAAATAATAAATATGTTTCAGCTCTATAATCACAAAACGTAATCATAAATATCATATTTGATAATTTTTTGTCCTCACTACATTCATTTATTATGGCTAATTAATCCCCTTTAATTACTTTTAACGTCCTTGCCGTTAAGGAATATGCCATGAATAAAAAAGAGTTAAACCGTAGAGGCTTTATGAAGTTATCGGCAGCAGGGCTGGGTGCTGCGGCGCTGCCTATGCTGCTTACTAGTTTAAATGCTAATGCCAACCTGCAAGCGGTTGGTAAAGGCGAGCAAGCAAATGGCTTACCTGCTTCACGCATGCCTTATCCGCGTACGTTTTCGCATATAGGTGTGTCAGTACCAAACTTAGAGCAAGCCGTTAAGTTTTACACTGAGGTGTTGGGCTGGTATTTAATTATGAAGCCTACAAAAATAACAGAAGATAAATCACCAATAGGTGAAATGTGCACAGATGTATTTGGTGCGGGGTGGGGCAGCTTTAAAATAGCCCATTTATCAACAGGTGATAGGGTGGGCGTTGAGCTATTTGAATTTAAAAATCAGCAAAACCCTAAAAATAATTTTGAATATTGGAAAACAGGGATATTTCATTTATGCGTTCAAGACCCTGATGTAGAAGGGCTTGCTGATAAAATAGTGGCCGCAGGTGGTAAAAAGCGTATGAAGGCGCCGCGCTATTATTACCCAGGGGAAAAACCATACCGCATGATTTATATGGAAGACCCGTTTGGCAATATTTTAGAAATTTATAGCCACAGTTACGAGCTTATATATTCGAGTGGCGCTTATGGTTAATTAATTATGTAACGTGCAACCGTACTTAAAAAACGTCAATAAAAAAGCGTTGCTCAAGAGTAACGCTTTTTTACAGCTTACAGCTTACTTATTCTGCTGCTAAGTAATCTAAAACCACTTGATGGTGATCTTTAGTTTTAAACTTATCAAATAAGTGTTTAATTTTACCGTCTTGGCCTACTAAAAATGTTAGGCGGTGAATACCATCGTATTCTTTACCCATAAACTTTTTGTAGCCCCATACACCAAATGCTTCAGCAATGGCGTGATCTTCATCGGCTAATAAATCAAAATTAAGCTCTTTTTTAGTTTCAAAGTTTTTAAGGCGCTTAATTGGGTCTGGGCTAATACCGACAACACGGGTGTTAAATTTAGCAAGTTCGTTTTGTTGGTCACGTAAGTTTTCGGCTTGAACCGTACAGCCCGGTGTAGAGGCTTTTGGGTAAAAGTACACCAGTACTTGTTGCTCTTTTAACAGCTCGCTTAATGTGACTGTTTCGTCGTTTTGGTTTTGTAAGCTAAATTCGGGTGCAGTATCACCGGCTTGTAGTGGGCTAATTTTGTTCATGCTGTGCTCCTTAGCGAATACGTTTAAAAATATAATCTACGTTAAGTGTGTGAGAAAGGTTTTCAAAGGTCACTTTAAATTGGTCTATATCAACTTCAACAGGGATATTAAACTCAACTTCGCAGCGCATTTTTGTGTCGGTTTCTTCATCGTAGGTGTCTGACTTTAATGAGCAAATGCTAATGTGGTGATCGGCAAAAAAACGCGTTACTTTACTCAGTGTGCCAGGTGTGTCTATCCCTGTGTATTCAAGGGTGTAGCCTGCGCAAAATTCACTCTCGGTGTGGCGAGTGGTGCTGCGCTTCATCATGGTGAGTAGGCCAAGCTCCATGCCTTTAGTGGGCAAAGTATGCTCTATGCGGCTAATGGCCGACATATCGCCGCTTAGCAACATGGTGAAGGTAAATTCGCTGCCTAAAATGGCTATTCGGCTATCTATAATATTGCAATGACAATCACTTACAAGTTGTGTAAGTTCACTTACAATTCCCGGTCTATCTTCGCCAATAGCGGTTAAAACAATTTGATGATTTGAAAATGCAGTCATGAAGTTTAATACCTACGTTTTTTGAATTATAACAACCGAGTTGATATAGCCCGTTACACCTACAATACGATGCACGGCGGCGAAGTTTAACACAAAAAACAGCCTAAACTACATAGGTGCTTAATTAAAGGCGCTTTAAAACGTTGTGTTCCTTGTTTTTACTGGCACAGGAAAGTACCATAGCTTAAATTTGTCTTTTTGCTGTGAATGATTTTATAACGCTTAGGTGTGAACTTTATTGCAATTAGACAGCCAAATAATAAATGTAAAGTTAATGTTGATTTTACACTGAACCAAATTCGGTATTACCCACTCATATACGTGTAAAACAATTAAAGGGTATGCTAAGGAGAAATATCTGTGCAGTATTGGATCCCAAAAGCACTTGCAGTGAGTGTATTGGTAAGTTTATCAGGGTGTAATGTTTTTATTAATGAAGCGCACAACGAACGCAATTATCGCACCCATGAAGGTGTTAAAACCCCGCCATCGTTATCTCAACCAGCGCAAGATCCTGTTTATAAAATGGATGTGGGCCAATACGATAACAACCCAGAGGCAACAAACTATCGTCCACCAGCACAGGTTTTAACTGTTGCTAAAGGTAGCTGGGTAGAAGAAGGCGACAAACAAGCGCGTATTTATTTTGATAAAAACGATGGCATTGTTGATTTAGATGAATTTGTATGGGATTCAATTAAAGCGGTTATTGCCGAAAATAATGCAACGACCACAAAAGAAGATAAGCTACTAGGTATTATCGAAACCGATTGGTACGCCATAATTAAAGCGGAAGAAAGCTGGTTGTGGGATGATGAGGTAAGCGAAAATCTAGAGCGCTTTAGGTTCACAATTGAAGAAAAATCGCATCAGCGTACTGCTTCGCTACGTGCTGAACTTATTGATTTTAAAGGTGATGACACATTAACTGATTTACTTAAGCAGCAATTAGAAGTACGCGCACTTAACCAAGTTGTGGCTGAGTTTGACTATCGCTATCGTCAACTAGAAGTAGAAAACCGTAAGCGCCAAGGTATTATTTCTTTAGAAATGGGCTTTGATAATAAGGGCAATGCTGCTCTTGTTACTGAGCAATCATACGATGCAGTATTCGATCGCTTCTCAGGCTTTTTAGAGCGCCTATCGTTTACTATTGTTGAGATTAAAACCGATACCGGCTTAATAACTGCCGACTACAACAAGCCAGAGAGCAGCGTATGGGATTCTATTTGGGGCGATGACGTTGCGCAGCTTCCTATTGAAGAAGGCCAATACCAAATTTTAGTCAGCAAAACTAAAGAAGGCGGTACAAGCTTAACCTGGATGGATGATAAAGGCGAAACACTCGAACCTGGCACCATGAATGGCTTACAACAAGCGTTAGAAGCAGCACTTATTCAGCGCGGCATCAAAATTTAATAATTAATAATAAGTTTTTACTACAAAAAGAGCGCTTTGCTCTTTTTGTAGTTTTTATGGATTAAAAAAATATGTCTCAGTTACCTCCTCGCGGGCACTATACGTGGCGCACTTGGTTTACTTTTTTAGTACCGTCGTTAATTGGTGTGTTTTTATTTATGACACCCATTCCTACCGCCGACGGAATGACCATTCCTATTGCGTTAATGGCTAAAGGCGTGCAAGCGTTGATGTCTGGTTCAGCGCAAGCAATTATTACCTTAATTATTTGTATTACTGGCGTTATGTCGGTGATCACTAAAGTATTTAAACCCGCCGCTATTTGCCAATCACCCCTGTTAAAACATTTATTTGATGTAAGTGTCGTGTGGTTAGTGGTGCGTTTATTTGGTATGGCGTTTGTGCTAATGACCCATTTAGGGTTAGGTAGCGAGGCTATTACCTCAGCAAACACAGGCGCTTTAGTATTAAACGACTTATTACCTGTTTTGTTTTCGGTATTTATACTGGCCGGTTTATTACTGCCTTTACTAATAAACTTTGGGTTATTAGAACTTGCTGGCACCATGCTTACCAAGGTAATGCGCCCTGTATTTGGTGTACCTGGGCGAAGTGCGGTTGACTGTACTGCGTCATGGTTAGGTGATGGCAGTGTCGGTATTTTAATGACCGCAAGGCAGTACGACCAAAAGCATTACACGCAACGCGAAGCCGCTATTATTGGTACTACGTTTTCGGCAGTTTCAATTACCTTTAGTTTAGTGGTTTTAGGCCAAGTTAAATTAGAGCACTTATTTGCCCCATTTTATGCCACCGTATGTTTAGCTGGTGTGGTTGCCGCTATTATTGTGCCGCGCTTACCACCACTTTGCTTTAAAAAAGATTTGCTTATTGATGGCAGTGAGCCAAATCGCGATGCCGAGACTATCCCAACGGGTAAAAGCTTAGTAGGCCACTCGCTTGATGTTGCATTAGCTAAAGCCAATAACTCATCAGGTTTTAAAGGTACCTTAAAAGAGGGCGTACATAATGCCCTTGATATGGTGTTTGGTGTACTGCCTGTAGTTATGGCGGTGGGTACATTTGCACTTATTATTGCAGAGTACACGCCGGTATTTCAGTACTTAGGTATGCCGTTTGTGCCATTTTTA
Source organism: Pseudoalteromonas sp. S3785 (assembly GCF_005887365.1). Classification (NCBI taxonomy): domain Bacteria; kingdom Pseudomonadati; phylum Pseudomonadota; class Gammaproteobacteria; order Alteromonadales; family Pseudoalteromonadaceae; genus Pseudoalteromonas; species Pseudoalteromonas sp. S3785. The sequence goes on from NZ_PNCT01000043.1 coordinate 16,636, forward strand.
GAATGGTTACACGTCCCCGAGGCACAGGCCGCGGCACAAACGATTATGGTGGGATTTGCCGATATGTTTATTCCGTCAATTTTGGCAGCAGGCACCATTGAAAGTGATGTAACGCGCTTTATTATTGCTGCAATGAGCGTAACTCAGCTAATTTACATGTCTGAGGTTGGCGCACTTTTACTGGGTAGTAAAATACCGGTAAACATTGTTGAGCTGTTCGTTATATTTATTTTGCGTACGCTTATTACACTGCCGGTTATTGCCTTAATGGCGCATTGGTTAGTTGGCTAGTAGCGTATTTTAATCAAAAAAAGCCCTGATTTATCGGGGCTTTTTTGTGGCTAGTTATTTCAATTCAGCTTAATACTTAACATGATTAAGTAGCAAATTGATACTAGATGCAAATGAAGGTTAAAAACGCCTTGCCACCGAAAGAGTTAAAAAGTTTAAACCCGGGTTAGGGGCTTTAAATCCGGCGTTTGAGTAATGAATAACCCGAAGCGCTACGTTAGTGTGGCCAAAGTCTGCAACTAGGCCTATGCGGTCTTCAAATTGGTAGTGAGTGCTCATGTTTTTGCCCGCAAATTTAGTTTCATCAATAAGCGATACACCAATACCTGCTTCAATATAAAACGGGGTATTGTGAAAACTAAAAGCAGGAAACTGCAGCACAGGCGACATAGCCAGCACAAGATTAGATTGCGAGTTGTCACCATGGCGGTACTGCCACATATTAACGCTGGTTTCAAAATAAAAGCGCGCATCGCCCACTAAGTTTTGCAAACTAGGAGCGTGATATTGATAAGCTAGCTTAATACCATTTACGTTGCCTTCGCCTTTGAGCATATCTACGGCGTAACCATGATTAGACTGCGCAAATACAAAGTTACCCCATACAGAAATAATTAAAAATAAAGTAATAGTGAAAGTTTTATATACCGTTTTCATAACTGCCAAATTGGTGTGTGAGTCGAATGAGTAATTAAATGATAAGGGCGGGATATTTACATTTTCAATGAGGACAAAATACCGCTTGTTTATGGGGTGTTAACAAGGGATGCTTAACTGACTGAAATTAAATAGTTTATTTTATTGGTGCTGTTTTGGCATTAATAAGGTGCATTTTTGTGTCTTTTTTTGTGATTTAAAATCGCGTAATTTAGCCACATCTTAATCACACACATGGTCACGCTCATGAAACTTTTTAACACTATCTTTATTGCTGCTGCTTTTTTTAGCAGCGCGTTATTTGCGCAAACTGCACAGTCACCTCAACATATGCTTGAGGGCGTTGCCGATACGCTTTTTAGCGATATTGCAAAAGTAAATGCACAAGGTGATGCAAGCAAAGCCGATATGGCGCGCATTGTAGAGACGCGTTTAATGCCAAACATAGATATTAAGTTTGTGTCGTTTAAATTGCTTGGAAAACACATAAAAGGCATTGAGCGTGAGCAAGCTGTACGCTTTATTGATGCGGTAGAGCATTATTTAACAGGCACTTACGCAGGTGCGCTAATGAAGTACACCGGGCAACAAGTAGTCTTTGAACAAGATACCGCTAAAAGCGACTCTGAGTACGCCACGGTTAAAACGCAAATTATTGAGCCAAACGCGCCTGTGATTGACCTGCATTTTAAGCTTCGCCAAGGAAAAGACCAGCAATGGAAAGTATACGACATTGTTGCCGAAGGTATTTCGCTATTAAGTGCTAAGCAAAAAGAGATCATTCAACGTATTTCTGATGTCGGTTTAGAGCAAGTAATTACTGAACTAAAAAATAAATAGTTCCTTCCTGATTAAGACCCCCTCCAACCACAAAAGCAGCCGCACTTGAGTGTATTGGCTGCTTTTATATTTTCTTAATATTCATCTACTTTAAGCTCGCAGCAAAAAAAAGGTGTGATAGAATATCACCACGTCGATTAAGCGTGGTGTCAGCTAAAAACTGCTATAACTGACCCCTCATCAAGCTACACTGGAGTTGTGCTGTTTTAATGGAAAATGTACTGATTTGGCCAAAGGAATACCCATTACTTATTAAAGGACTTGTAGAACAAAACGGTGCCTTTATTTTAGATGCTTTAGAAGCTTGGCCTGCATGTCGTTCTACTATTGAAGATGACGGTGTATGCACCACTGTGCTACCACCCATTTACTATTTGATATGGTTAACCCCGCTTGAACCCTTTGAAGAGTGTTATTTTCAGCATATTAGTGAATATGATGAAGATGCGCATGCTTACATTGCTGCTGTTAAAAATCATTATTTAGATAACGAATACACCAACGAATCTATGGCGTTAATGCTGTGCCAGCGCTTAGAAAAATACGCCAGCGTGGCGGCGCAAAATGCTCTTGATACGCCGCTTTCTTTGTTTAGCTTATTATTTAGTAAACGTTATTTTTCATTAATTGAACATGCCCTGAACAGTGGCAGTAAATTAAGTGCACACGACACACTGGCGCTGTGGCAAGAGGTTGATTTTAGAGACCGTTTAAGCGCTTTTTTACCTGAATCGGTCGCGGATTTAAATGAGCTTACAGAACTTGCCAGTCAAAAAGTAGCAAACGGGAAAGACTATTTTACGCTGTTAACACAAGTTTCGCCTGATGTTGATTCTATAGTATTGCTTGAAAAAGCATTACTAGCTCATTTAAGCCAAAATGGTGCTAAGCAAACCATGGCGATGCGCTTTATCGAGCAAGGCGCTACCGGTACCTTGGCCGATGAAAACAATAAAACAGCCTTTATGTGGGCAGCCGAAAAGGGCTATGTAAACGTAATAGAAACCCTGCTGGCAAAACAGGATCAAAAAGCGCAAGATACGTTAGGCAATACAGCCTTGCACTATGCGGTGTTAGCCAAAAATGAAACCCTTATGGTGTTATTACTAAAAGCAGGTTACGACTTTAGAGCACGCAATAACGAGGGCCTAAGTTGTTATCGGTTAGCGGTAAGTATTAAAGCAACCAATTTAGTTAAATGCCTTGAGCGCGACTTTGGTATAAAAGAGCTTTCGCCTGAAGGGCAGTTTAACCGCATTAAAAAGGTGCATGCCTTACACGCCATTGTGACTATTTTATTCCCACTTCAGCTCTATTTCTTTTTTGATGAAAGCATTGCTATTAAAAGTGAGCTGACTTTAATTTTTACACTGATTGCATCGGTGTGTTTTTTCTTTGCGGCAAGCTTAAAACGCTGTGCGCTTTATCCTCATATAAAGCACCCGTGGGGATTATTTGTTCTGCGTGTTTTTTCGTTATTGAGTTTAATAGCTCAGCTTGGATTAGCCAGTATCGTTGCACTTGCTGCGCTGAGCGAATTGGTATAACGCTTAGCAGACTAAAAGCTTAAAAAACGCGCTTACATTGTTATGTTAAGCGCGTTTTTTGTATGTATAAGCTGTTATTTCAGCTTAAATAATTTATTTTGCGAAATTAGTATTATTTAGTATATTCGTTAGCGGCTTTTTCTTCTGCGAGCTCTTCTTTAAGCTTACGTATTTTTAAGCCTTGTTCTTGTCCACGGTGCCTTGCGTAATAGGTGCAGCCTACAAACATCGCTGAGGCAAACACAAGCTCTAATAACACCCATATTAGCTCATCAGGCGCAGCCCATAGCATGGTTAAACCGTGTATAAAGTACAGCATAACGACAAAGTTGGCCCAAGCGTAAGTGTAAGTATTGTCTTTAATAAAGCCTCTAAGGGGTAATAGTAAAGGTATAATAGGCACAAACAACGATACAAAACTTGCGTTGCCGTTTAGCGGCGGGACAAAGTACATCCACAAAGGTAATAAAAGTAATAAACCCACATAGCCAAAAATAGCAGTACGCTGAAATTTTACAGTAATTGGCTTTTTAGCTGGGGTGTTTGCAGTATTCATTGAAGTTTGCTCGCAATGTGAGTGAGGCGTTTACCAACGCTTTGGCATATTTTAATTTCATCTTTACTTAATGTATTTGTATTACTACTGCCGGCTACATGCGTAGCCCCGTAAGGTGTGCCGCCGGTTTGCGTAGCTAGTAACTCTGGTACTTCGTAAGGTACCCCTAATAACATCATGCCGTGGTGTAGCAGCGGTAATGATAAATTAAGTAAGGTGGCTTCATTTCCGCCATGCATACTGCTTGAGGACGAAAACACACACGCTGGTTTATCTATTAATTGACCTTTTAGCCACAGATCGCTGGTGGTTTCCCAAAAGGTTTTTGCCTGCGATGCCATCATGCCAAAGCGGGTAGGTGTACCAAAAGCAAGGCCGTCACAATTTATTAAATCATCTTTTGTAATGACTATATCGTGCGGATTTTTAGCCACAAAAGTACGCAATACCGCTGTGGCACCCTGTTGCTCTATAGATTCGGCTATCTCGTGCGCCATAGCCTCAACCGAGCCATGGCTTGAGTGATACAGTACAACAATGCGGGTTGTCATTATAATACGCTTAATACGTTTTCAGGCGGACGGCCAAGGGCTGCTTTACCATTGTTTTGTACAATAGGGCGCTCAATAAGTTTAGGATTGTCTACCATGGCATTTATTAGCGCTGACTCGTTGGTTTCTTCTTTTAAGTTAAGCGCTTTGTATGCATCTTCTTTTGTGCGCATCAGCTGGCGTGCTGAGCTAAAGCCTAGTTGTTCTAAAAGCTCTGCAATTTGTTCATGGTTAAGCGGTGTTTTTAAATACTCTACTACGCTGGGAGTTACATTATTTTGCTCAAGTAATGCTAAGGTTTCACGCGACTTTGAACAACGCGGGTTATGATAAATAGTCACTGACATACAATTAATTCCAAAATGTAATTTGCCACTATTTTAGGGCAAGCGCTTGCAGACTTAAAGTCTTGCAAGCTCTTTTTGTAAACGGCGATACTGAGTAAGCAAGGCTTTTAAACGTTGCTGTTTAACCAGCTCTGAGGGTTCTACGAAGTTAAGCGCTTTTTGGATTTCGTCTGCGGCTTTAATGTAAGCACCATATTGGGCAAGCACATCTGCATTGGCTTCGTGATAAGCAGCGAGCTTGTCTTGTTTTTTGTAGGCGTCGGCTAAAAGCTGTTTGCCTAAGTTATGGTCGGGCTTTTCAAGTAAAAAACTTTTTAAAATGTTTTCCGCTAATTCAAACTGCTCAGCTTCTAATGCCGCATTTGCATAGTTTAAAGTAATAACTTGGTTGTTAGGACGATAGTTGTTTAGTTCAGCCAAAAACGTTACAGCTTCGTCGGCTTTTTTTTGCGCTATGAGCAAATCGGTATGGGTATCGATATAAAATAAATTTTTAGGGTTTTGTGCAAGTAGTGGCTCTAATATTTCTGCGGCTTCATCGAGTTTGTCTTGGTCAAGCAAGCTTATACCCAAGCCATATTTAAGCGCGGTGTTGTTGTAAGTGTTTTCACGCATTAACTTTCTAAATAGCGCCTCGGCGTTTTCAGGCTTATTGGCATAACGGGCGAGTACACGGCTTTTTGCTAAATTAAACTCAAGGCTTGGGTTTAAATGACGCACAGGGTATTGCTCTGCACGTAGGCGTACGTCAGACACGCGGCTCTCTGGCAATGGGTGGGTCAGTAAAAAAGCGGGTGGCTTGTATTTGTACCTTATTTGCGCTGCAAGTTTAGTTAAAAACTCACTCGAAGCACGCGCATCAAAACCAGCGTTATTAAGGGTTTGCATACCAATTCTGTCGGCTTCTTGCTCGGCGGCACGGCTGTGTGTGAGTTGGCTAAACGCAGCTTGGGTTTGGTTAGCCGAAATAATAGCAATGCCCGCATCAGGGGCCACCACTGTTGCTAATATACCGGCTATCATACCTGCAATAGTCAGTGCACTGTTGTCTTGTTGTTGCTGAATACGACGCGCTAAGTGGCGCTGAGTTACGTGCGCTATTTCGTGTCCAAGTACAGAGGCAAACTGGCTTTCGTTGTCTGACTGCGCAATAAGCCCAGTATGCACACCAACATGCCCGCCGTAAAAAGCAAAGGCATTAATTTCGTTGTTATTGACCCAAAAAAACGAAAAAGGAAAACGCACGTCGTTTGCATTAGCGACTAGTTTACGGCCAAGTGTGGTTAAGTATTCGTCTAAAACAGGGTCGTTTACCACAGGTGATGAGCCTCTTATTTGCATCATCATCACTTCGCCAATGGCTTGTTCTTTTTCAAGTGGCAAAACTTGTAGCGCAGACGTGCCTAAATCGGGTAGCGTAAAGTTTGTTTGTGCCTTTAACGGCTCACTAAAGAGTAGGCTAAAGGTAAGCGCGGCGCTGCATAAAGTGATAAAGGCTGATTTTAGCTGCATTTTATTCCTTGTTTATTTGTTCACCAATGGCAATTTTTGCTATGTCAATTTCGTCGCTGCTTGCACGGCTGTCTTTTTCGCACAATTGGTAGAGTTCTTTTATTGAGACTCCATCAAGCTTTACAACGTTCAATTCCTGCTGCAAAAATTTAATAATTTTATGTACTACCTTATGTGCATGTAAAATAATGGCTTTATCGGCCTTATCGCCGCGCTCAAAATAAAAGCCAATAAACTTATGGAGCTGATTTATGCGGATCAGATTTTTCATTGAATGCGGATCCCATACTTTAAACTCCATAAAGCGGTTATCTTTAACGTATTGATCAATAATAATATCTTTAGCATAGGGTTGCGCCCACAGCTCAAACCCGCGGTCAGTAAATACTTGGTGTAGTGCAATACGGGGCTTATGTTTGGTATGTATTTCGCCAAAGTTATCTTCATAGCCTTCAAGTAAGTCTAAGTTCCAATTGCGTCTATTGAGCAGGCTTTTTACAGCGTTATCAAACCCGTGCTCCAATATTCCCTCAGCTTCGCTGACCGAAGAAGCAACGAGGTGATAAAAAGGCGGAAGCTCTCCCCAGTTTATCTGCTTTTTATACCAATTAATCTCTTTGAGAGTTGGATTACTCGGTAGTTGAGCTTTATTATGCGTGCCAGGCATTAACTTATCCTTACTGCTAATTATGCTATAAGGATAAACCATTGCAGGAATGGTTTTAAGAAAAAGTTACTGCTGTTCACATTTTATAAATAGAATGACCGACAGTATACGACTTATTATTCATTTTACTTGGCGAGTAAAGTAGTTATGTTAGAGTGCGATTTAAAAAAATTTAAATGCCCACAACAGTTTGTACAATTTAAATTAGCGCTTCGAAATGCGCAGGCATCAAATCAGGCAATAACGTTTAGTATTAATAACAATGAGAGCGCTGATGATATTACGCGTTTTTTAAGCAAAAATGCATATACATATAAATTTGACCAACACCTAGGACTATTACGAGTGGAGCCATTGCATGTTTGAATACGTTAAAACATGGTACGAAAGGAAGTTCTCAGATCCTCATTCAGTCACCTTACTTTTTTTACTTATTGCCTCAGTGGCATTGCTGTACTTTTTTGGTGCGTTAATTGTTCCTGTATTAGTGGCATTGGTAATTGCTTATTTACTTGATTGGCCGGTCGTACACTTAGAACGCTTTGGGTTAAAACGCTTTAGCGCCACGGTCATTGTTATGCTGATATTTACCGGGGTTATGCTTACCCTTATTTTGGTTATTGGCCCTGTGCTTTGGAAGCAAACCAGTAATTTAGTACAAGAAACCCCGCACATGGTAGAGCAAGGTAAGTCATTTTTAATGGCCCTACCACAGCAATACCCCAGTTTAATTAATGCCGAGCAGGTTCAAGCTATTGTAGCCAGTGTAGAGGCCAAGGCGCTCGAATTTGGCCAAGTTATTGTCTCGTTTTCACTCACTTCGTTAAAAGATGTTGTGGCTTGGCTTATTTATTTGGTACTTGTTCCTTTACTGGTATTTTTTATGCTTAAAGACAAGCTTGAGCTTACCAGCAGTGCCGCTACGCTTATTCCGCGACAGAGACGGTTAATTTTGCAAGTGTGGCACGAAATGAATCAGCAAATAATGAATTATATTCGAGGCAAAGTATTCGAGATTTTAATTGTCGGTGGCACCTCGTTTATTGCCTTTACCGTACTTGATTTACGTTACGCAGCATTACTTGGCGTGCTGGTTGGGTTTTCGGTGTTAATTCCGTTTGTGGGGGCGGCGTTGGTTACCATACCTGTTGCAGCGGTGGCATTATTTCAATTTGGTATTGAAACACAGTTTTGGACCGTATTAGTAATTTATGGAATCATTCAGGCGCTCGATGGCAATGTATTAGTGCCTTTATTGTTTTCTGAGGCCGTTGATTTGAACCCCGTATTTATTATTGTTGCAGTGCTATTTTTTGGCGGTTTATGGGGGTTTTGGGGCGTGTTTTTTGCCATTCCGCTCGCATCGCTCGTAAAAGCGCTAATAAATGCATGGTCATCCACCCATGGAGAAATAACAAAAGAGCTGCCAGAGTAACGTATTTTTAGTTTAAAAAAGCATAGTAAACGCACCTAAGTTACTAATTGATTATTACCCAATGTGAACAAACTTATGTACTATTGGGTATAAGATATATTTTTTAGTAATAAAGGTGCGTTTTTAATGTCTGATTTTTTATTGCACGATGAACAAGCAGCCCAGGTTTATCTTGATGCAAACGCTACAACACCTGTTTTACCCTGTATTGCCGACGTGGTGTCGCACACCATGCAAATTTGTTTTGGTAACCCCTCAAGCCCGCACATTAGCGGTATTCAGGCTAAATATTTATTAGAGCAAACAAGGCAAAACGCACGTAAAGTGATTGGCGCACCAAATGGCGATATTTTATTTACCTCCGGCGCTACTGAAGGTATTCAAACTGCGATTGTCTCTACGCTAATTAATGCTAAAAATCATACGATTAAAAACCCTGTATTACTTTATGGTGCAACAGAGCATAAAGCCGTGCCTAATACGTTAAAACATTGGAATAGCGTACTGGGAATAAACGCTGAGTTACTTGCCATTCCGGTTGATAGTAATGGCATTTTAGACTTAGCCTTTATAAGTGAACATATTAACAATGCGCTCATGATTTGTACTATGGCGGTTAATAACGAAACCGGAGTTTATCAAGACCTAAACGCTATTGAGCATGCTATTCGTAGTCGTAATAAATCGGTTTCGTGGATGGTTGATTGTGTACAAGCTTTAGGTAAACAAGCACTTAAACTTAGTAGTACCAGTATAGATTATGCCCCATTTTCGGGCCATAAGCTGTATGCACCTAAAGGTATTGGCTTTTTATACATTAAAAATGGCAGTGCCTACACACCATTTATAGCAGGGGGCGGGCAAGAAAGCGGCATGCGCTCTGGCACCGAAAACCTACCAGGCATAGCAGGGCTTAATAAATTGTTTGATTTGCTGCTAGATAAAAATGACGACACGTTTAAATCGGTGGAGGTATTAAATAACTACAGAGCGCAACTGCTTAATGCGCTGCAAAGTACCTTTGGGGGTATTACTTTTAATCATGACTTTTCTCAGTCTGTCCCTACCACCCTTAATTTTGCTGTCGATACGCTTACCTCTAAAGAGGTGATTGATTTATTTGACGCAGCTGGCATTAGAGTCAGTAGTGGTTCAGCGTGTAGCACAGGCGCAACACGCAGTTTTGTGCTTGATGCAATGGGCGCAACCGATTGGCAAAGCGAAAATGCGATTAGACTTTCGTTTGGCCCAGCCGCTACTCAAGCACAAATAGATCAAGCGTATGCACGTATTAGCTCTTTAAAAGCCGTGCTAGAGGCTAACTGTTTAATTGTTTCTGACAGTGCGTCGCCAAAGCAAGAAGTGTGCGCGCTGGGATTAACACAATTTAGGCATAAAGGAGCGTGTAGCTGGTTGTATGTAAGTAACGACAATAGCGCCGTTATTATTGACCCCGTATTAGAGCTTATACCGCGCTTTGAAAAAATAGTCAGCACACAACAGCTCAATGTAAAAGCAATTTTAGATACGCATAAGCACCAAGACCGTCCAAGCGCAGTGGCTTTATTAAATGAAGTACTGGGCACAACGCATGCGATGCAAAATAGCATTGACCTTGGCACAAAAACATTAATTACAGTGCCAACCCCAGGGCACAGTAAAGACAGCGTGAGTTATTTATTAAAAGAGCGCTCCACAGATCATATTGATTATTGTTTTTGCGGGGATTTAATTTTACCTGCAGGGCTTGGCAATACTTCGCTTGAAGGGGGCAGTGCAACGCAAATGGCACACTCACTTATTAGCCTTGGCGAGCAAATAAGTGACGATACAGTTATTTGTTCGGGGCATGACTATCAGCAATGCTTTGCCATTAACTGGCGAACTGTACGTGCACAAACGCCTTTACTTAGTCCATTATTAAATAAAGAAATAAGTACGACGCAATTTGCACAGCTAAAAGCGCAACACGATCAGCTGCATGTGCAAACCAGTAACCAACTGTGTGGCTATGTTCAAGCGGCGGTTCAATCTGACACTAAGCAGCTAGACTTTGCGCAAGCAAAAATGTTGCTAACGCAAAAAAATGTGTATTTAATTGATACCCGTGAGCCGTATGAACATGGTGTTATTAATGTAGCGGAGCTTTTTGCTGCGCCTTTAGCTAATACGCTTAATATTTCACTTAGTCGTATGGCTAACGCTATAGTCCAAAACCAGTTAAACCCGCAGCACACCTATATATTACTGTGCAGAAGTGGCAATCGTTCTAAAATTGCAGCGGCAAATTTACAGCAATTAGGCTTTGCGAATATTTATAACGTAGCGGGTGGCTTGGCGTTGGTAAGCTAATTATTGGCCTAGTTTTGTGGGTGTTTTAACCACCTATAAAGCGAGGCGAGTGTAGGCAATGCATTTTATGCGTAATTCATGAATATTTAATAAATGTTGATTAAACTGTTAAATGGTTAAAATTTGTGGGTAATTAATTCATAAAATTTTTATGATACCGGTGTCAAAAGTAAAAAATTGCGTTATTATCTGCATCATAAATTATAAAAACAGCATTTTTATTGCTTTTTTCGTTATACTAGGCGCTTGCTTTTTTACTAGCACTAAGCGCAATAAGCGAAGTCTTTTTACCTAAAACTGTTTTTAAATCATTAGTTTAAATATTTTAGAGGATATTTACATGTCTAATCGTTCGCAATTAGCAAGTTGGCAAGCACTACAAAATAGTGCCGCGCAGATGAAACACACCCATCTAAAAACGTTATTTGCACAAGATGATACACGATTTGATGCATTCTCTACTCAAATTCCGGGTGTGTTGTTTGATTATTCAAAGCAACGTATCGATAAAACTATTTTTGCACAACTGATCGAGCTTGCTAAAGAGTGCGATATCGCCTCTTGGCGCGACAAAATGTTCAGCGGTGAAAAAATTAATATTACAGAAGAGCGTTCTGTTCTTCATACTGCTTTACGTAATCGCGACCATACACCTTTAGTTGTTGATGGCGAAGATGTAACCAAAGCGGTTGATAATGAATTAGCAAAAATTAAAACCTTTGTAGAAAAAGTACGCAGTGGTCAGTGGCTTGGTTACACAGGTAAAACAGTAAAAGATGTGGTAAGCATTGGTGTAGGTGGTTCAAACTTAGGTCCACAAATGGCTACCGAAGCGCTAAAAGCACTTGCTGATGACACTTTAAATGTTCATTACGTATCTAATGCTGACGGTGTTCAAATTGCCTCTGTATTAAAAGCAATTGACCCAGAAACAACATTGTTTGTTATTTCATCGAAAACATTTACCACATCAGAAACCATGACCAACGCCAAAACGGCCGTTGATTGGTTTTTACAAACAGCAAAAGATGACAGCGCCATTGCCAAGCATTTTGTTGCTGTGAGCACAAACTTAGAAAAAACTGCAGCCTTTGGCATTAGCGATGAAAACGTATTCACTATGTGGGATTGGGTAGGGGGTCGCTTTTCACTTTGGAGTGCGATAGGCTTACCTATTGCGTTATACCTAGGATATGACGCGTTTGAAGCTATTTTAGAAGGCGCATTTGAAGTTGACGAGCACTTTAAATCAGCACCATTTGAGCAAAATATTCCGCTGATTATGGCACTATTAAGTGTTTGGAATACCAGCTTTTTAGGCTTTACGTCGCAAGCTATTTTACCGTATGACCAAGCGCTTCATATGTTACCTGCATATTTACAACAAGGTGAGATGGAAAGTAACGGCAAACACGTCAATTTTTCAGGTGAAACGGTACCTTATACAACGGTACCTATTATTTGGGGTATGACCGGTATTAACGGCCAACATGCGTTTTATCAGTGTTTACATCAAGGTAATGTAATTGTACCAGCTGATTTTATTGCCTCAGTTAAGCCACAGATAGCCGTAGATAAACATCACGATATTTTATTATCTAACTTTTTAGCGCAAACAGAAGCAATGATGAGCGGTGTAGATGCACAGCAAGTCACAGAAGATTTAGCCGCTAAAGGTAAAACCCAAGCGCAAATTGATGAGTTGCTAAATCATAAAATTCATCAGGGTAACCGTCCTACTACATCTATACTGCTAGATACAGTTGATGCAAAAACAGTAGGACGCTTAATTGCGCTGTACGAACATAAAATTTTCTGCCAAGGCATAATTTTAGAAATTTGCTCTTTTGATCAATGGGGTGTAGAGCTTGGTAAAGGCCTTGCCTCTAAAATTGAAAGCGAACTAACCGATGACAGCGTAAAACATGCGCACGATAGTTCAACAAATGGCTTAATTGCGTACTACAAGCAGCACCGTACGCAGTAATATATTCGCTTATGTAATAAGCAAACCGAGTACCTTTGAACGGGTAGCGCTGGAGTTCTTAGGGCCTGTATTTTTGTGAGAGGATTTACAGGACTCCTAAGACTCATTTAATTGTGCAAAGAGTCAAATAATAAACACAACAACTTAGCGTAAAACATTCAATAGGCTTTTATTAACACTAAGAGCCACTGTCATTCAAGCACTAAACCTGCATACCAAGTGGCTTATGGAAGTCGCTTTTAGGTATTACAAACGTAGAGAGTAACTATGCTTAATCCTTTTGATATTATAATTTTTGGGGGCGGTGGTGATCTTGCGTTACGCAAATTGCTACCTGCAATGTACAGAGCATATCAAGAAGGCAACTTACCAGAAGGCTCGCGCATATTGCCTACAGTGCGTGAAGAAAGTAAGCGCGCTGACTACATAGAAACAGCCCACAACGCACTGAAAGAATTTTTAAGTAAAGGCGAATATAACGCTAAAGATTGGAAAGCATTTTCTACTTACTTAGTGCCTGTAGTAAGCAACGTAACTGAAGCTGACGACAACTGGGATGTACTTAAAGGCATTTTAGATGAGCACGACAGCAATAAATCTCGCGTATTTTATTTATCACTTCCGCCTGCTGTTTACGGCACATGTTGTGAAATTTTATCAACGAAAGGTTTAATCACACCCACTTCACGTGTGGTTGTTGAAAAGCCAATTGGTTATTGCGGCGAATCAGCAGAGGCTATCAATGGTAAAATTGCAGAGTTTTTTGACGAAGAGCAAATCTTCCGTATTGACCACTACTTAGGTAAAGAGACAGTACAAAACTTAATGGCGCTACGTTTTTCAAATTCACTGTTTGAAAACATGTGGGATGCTAAATCTATTGATAATATTCAAATTAGTTTATCTGAAACAGTAGGTCTTGAAAGCCGTGCAGGTTTTTACGATAAAGCCGGCGCATTGCGTGACATGGTGCAAAACCACCTTTTACAGCTATTGTGCTTAGTGGCCATGGAATCACCAAATAAACTAAACGCAAATAGCATCCGTACTGAAAAACTTAAAGTATTAGAAGCTCTTCGTCCGCTACTTGAAGGTGACGTAGATGAAAATATCGTTCGCGGTCAATACGTACCAGGGGATTTAAACGGTAAAATTGTACCGGGTTACTTAGAAGAGCTTAACGAAGGTTCAAGCAAAACAGAAACCTTTGTGGCTATTCGTGCACACATTGATAACTGGCGCTGGGCAGGGGTACCATTTTACCTTCGTACTGGTAAGCGTATGGCTAAACGTTGTGCAGAAATTGTGGTTGAATACAAAAAAGTATCGCACAATATTTATGAAGAAAACGTGGGTAATATTGAGCCAAACCGCCTTGTTATTCGCTTGCAACCTGAAGAGACAATTCAATTAACGCTTATGTCTAAGCGCCTTGATAACTTGGAAATGCAATTAGAGCCGGTAACGATGAATATTGAGCTTTCTCAAGCATATAGTAATGGTTTCCATTCTGATGCGTACAAACGCTTAATGCTTGATGCTGCCGCTAATAACCCATCGTTATTTATACACCGTGACGAAGTTCGTCAAGCGTGGAAGTGGATAGATCCAATTATTGAGCGCTGGCAAACCAAAGGCAAACCTGCACTTTACCGTGCTGGTAGCTGGGGGCCAGATGATGCTGATGAATTATTAGCTGAAAACAATCACGTGTGGTTTAACACAGGCGATAAGGCGTAAGGTATGGCAACACTTGTTGAAAAATTTTTTGACTCAAAAGATGAGTTAACCGCTGAGCTATCACGCACGCTTGAGCAGTCTTTACGCGATGGCATAAAAAGTGATGGCCGAGCCGTGCTTATGGTATCGGGCGGTTCGTCTCCGGCGCCGGCGTACAAGCACTTATCAACGCTTGATTTAGATTGGCAAAATATAGATGTAGCCATGGTTGATGAACGCTGGGTTGAGCCAAGCCACGAAAAAAGTAACGAAGCGTTTATAAAAAGCACCTTGTTACAAAATCATGGCAGTGCCGCAAATTTCATTACCATGAAAAATGATGCAGCAACGGCCGAGCAGGGCACACAAGTATGTGAAGCCGCTTATAGCGCTTTAAAAGCACCGTACGATGTAACAATTTTAGGCATGGGCCCAGATGGCCATACAGCGTCTTTATTTCCGCATGCACAGGGCCTTGAGCACGGTTTAACAACACAGCAAACTGTGTGCGCTATTAATGCAATTGAAAGTGAAGTAACGGGTAGCATCACAGAGCGTATGACACTTACGTTAAATGCAATAGCTAACTCTAAAGTGGTTAAACTCCTGATCAGTGGTGAAGAAAAGCTAGCGGTTTACAAGCAGGCTAAAGCGGGGGGCGATGTAAACGACATGCCACTTCGCGCTGTGCTAAACCATCCAAGCATAAATATTGAAGTGTATTGGGCGCCTTAATTTAGCCGCTTGTTTACAGTTTAAAAAGGCAGCTTAATTAAGCTGCCTTTTTATTTGCTTAAATAATGTACTAAAGCTATTCAAAAAATACGGTTAAACTGTTAACCAATGTTAATGAGTTTTATGGGGTTGTATTAAAATTACTCGTTATTTGTGCTTTTTTTGAGCGTATTTTCAAAGTTTTTATTGTCTGTTTTTTAGCAACGCACAGATTTAGTTAAACTTTATTTTTTCATGACGGTTGTCATAAAACTTTCCCTTCCTTTTTCCGTTCAAAAGCATTAGCCTAAAGGCATTAACAATGAAACATATATATTAAAAATAAACGGAGCAGTAACATGGCGGAGCAACAAGTACAGCCTCTACACAACGAAAAGCATGCCAACACTAAAATTCAAAACGGCATCAACGTTGAATTTATGAAAACTCAACATTTAGTGCCAGTCGTTGCACATGAGTTTGCACGCGTAGCAAATGAATTCCCAATGTCTTTTGTTAAAAACAACGAAAGCGGTACTTTTCAAGCAGTTGCAATGTTTGGCCTAGAGCCAGGTGAAAACCTGTTTGTAGAAGATGGCAAATGGACAGCAGCTTTTGCACCTATGGCATCTACACGTTACCCATTAGGTCTAGTAAAGCACCCTGAGCAAGATCAATTCGGTATTGTTATTGATGAAGCAAGCTCGCTTGTGGGTGAAGAGGAAGGCAACGCATTATTTGAAAACGGTGAAGAAACAGAGTACTTAAAGCGCCGTAAAGAGTCTTTAGTGTCTTTCATTGAGTTTTCTCAAGTAACAGAAGCATTCACTAAATACTTAGCTGATAAAGAGCTACTAGTAGCGCAAACGCTAACCGTAGACATTAAAGGCGAGAAAAAAGACATCAACGGTATTTACCTTATCGATGAGAAAAAACTAAACTCACTAAGCGATGAAGACTTTTTAGAGCTTCGTAAGCGCGGTTACTTAGCACCTATTTATTCGTTCTTAACATCTACTCACCAAGTAGCACGTTTAGCACGTTTAAAAGCAAAGCAAAGCGCGTAACTACATACACGTTTAATAAAAAGCGCCTAATGGCGCTTTTTTTATGCCATTAATCTTGCTTTAGTTGAAATTTTTGTTGTGACCATTCACATTGTTTTTAACCTATATGTAAAAAGAGCCCACGATGAAAAAAACAGTCTTATTATCGGTTTTAGCCAGCAGCTGCTTAACATTCAGTACACTAGCGTTAAGTGAACAAGCCCCGTTTGCCATTGCGATTCATGGTGGCGCAGGCACAATTGAAAAAGCCAAGTTTACCCCAGAGAAAGAAAAAGCCTACCGAGCTAAACTAGCCGAAGCAGTAGAGGCTGGTTATAGTGTGCTTGAAAAAGGCGGCGAAAGTTTAGATGCAATAACCACTGCCATTAAAGTATTAGAACAGTCACCTTATTTTAATGCCGGGCGCGGTGCAGTGTACACTTATGATGGCAGCCATGAACTAGATGCCTCAATAATGGATGGGCGAAACCGTCAAGCAGGTGCAGTTGCTGGTGTAAAACACATAGAAAGCCCAATTGAATTGGCTCGCTTAGTAATGGATAACTCTGTACATGTAATGCTTAGTGGCCAAGGGGCTGAAGAATTTGCCAAAGAGCAGGGCGTTGAGCTGATAGAAAACAATATATTTGATACTAAACATCGTTATGAAGCACTTTTAAAAGCGAAGCAAAAATTAGAAAAAGAACAAGCAACCAGCAAAAACTACCAAGCTGCACATAAAGCCCTGCCAACAAATTATAAAATGGGCACAGTAGGGGCCGTGGCTCTGGATAAAAATGGTAATTTAGCGGCAGGTACATCTACAGGAGGCATGACCGCAAAACGCTTTGGCCGTATTGGCGATGCTCCTGTGATTGGTGCGGGTACTTTTGCTGAAAACGAGACGTGTGCGGTGTCGGCCACCGGTCACGGTGAGTATTTTATTCGCTACAGTGTTGCCAGTGATATTTGTGCACGTGTTAAATATCAAAATAAAACCATTGAGCAGGCAGGGGATGAGGTTATTGACCAAGTGCTTGCGCCTATAGGTGGTACAGGTGGTGTTATTATTGTGGATGCTAAAGGTCATATTAGCATGCCATTTAATACCTCGGGTATGTACCGAGCGAGCAAATCGAACACGCAAGCAACCTTTGTAGGCATTTTTAAAAACCAATAGCGATATATAAGCCTTATAGGGATTGTAGGATTAACGCTGCGCGTTTATTTTGATACTATTAGCCCTCATTTATTAAATTTATAAGGTGTGCGGGTGGTAAACCTAGGTCAGTTGTTTGGCGAGCTTAAAACATGCTTAAAAAAAGATCAGTTTATATTTAAAAAACGCTTACATGGCGTAAAAAAAATACAAGACGAGACTAAGCAGGCCAATGCCCTTGAAAAAATAGCGGCTGATATTACCCGCAGCCAGCAGCTACGTGAAAAACGTTTAGCTGAGCTGCCCGCTGTAACGTACCCTGAGCAATTACCGGTAAGTCAAAAAAAGGACGTCATTAAAGACGCTATTGCGAATAATCAAGTGGTGATTATTGCCGGTGAAACAGGCTCAGGTAAAACCACGCAAATACCAAAAATGTGTTTAGAGCTTGGCCGTGGGGTTGATGGCTTTATTGGCCATACTCAACCAAGGCGGTTAGCCGCGCGCAGTGTAGCTAATCGCATTGCTGAGGAAATGAAATGTGAGCTCGGCCAACAAATTGGTTTTAAAATACGTTTTAGCGATCAGGTTTCTAATAATACTTATGTAAAACTAATGACCGACGGTATTTTGCTCGCCGAAATACAACAAGACCGCTTTTTAAATCAGTACGACACCATCATCATTGATGAAGCCCATGAGCGCAGCTTAAATATCGATTTTATTTTAGGGTATTTAAAAAACTTATTGCCAAAGCGCCCCGACTTAAAAGTTATTATTACCTCGGCGACCATTGATCCTGAACGTTTTTCAAAGCACTTTGATGATGCGCCAATTATTGAAGTATCGGGACGTACATTCCCCGTTGAGGTGCGCTATAACCCTATAAGCGATATTAATAAAGACGCTATGGAAGCCGAAGGCGACCAATTGCAAGGTATTTTTGATGCGGTAGATGAACTGTGTGCTGAAGGGCCTGGGGATATCCTTATATTTTTAAATGGCGAGCGCGAAATACGCGATACCGCAGAGGCGCTCTCTAAACGTAATTTAAAACATACCGACGTACTACCACTTTACTCGCGCTTATCTAACGCAGAGCAAAACCGTATATTTGCCCCGCATTCGCGCCGCCATATTATTTTATCAACCAACGTGGCCGAAACCTCATTAACGGTGCCAGGTATTCGTTATGTAATAGACCCAGGTACAGCGCGTATTAGCCGTTACAGCTATCGTACTAAAGTACAGCGTTTACCTATTGAGCCAATTTCTCAGGCAAGTGCCAACCAGCGTATGGGGCGTTGTGGCCGTGTTGAAGCGGGTATTTGTATACGCTTGTACTCAGAAGATGACTTTATATCTCGCCCAGAATTTACAGACCCAGAAATACTGCGTACCAATCTAGCCTCTGTTATTTTGCAAATGTTGGCATTAGGGCTTGGCGATATGAGCGAGTTTCCGTTTGTACAAGCGCCAGATAGTCGCAATATTAACGATGGTTTAACCCTACTTGAAGAACTACAGGCGATTAAGCCGAGTAAAAAACGCCATCAAACGAGTTTAACGCAATCAGGTCGTGAGCTTAGCCGCTTACCGGTCGACCCGCGCTTAGCTAAAATGGTGCTCACGGCTAATAAGCTCGGTGCACTGCGAGAAGTTATTATTATTGTGGCTGCGCTGTCGATTCAAGACCCACGAGAGCGCCCGCAAGAAAAACGTGCCGCAGCGAACGAAAAACACAGCCGCTTTGACGACCCTGACTCGGATTTTATTGCTTTTTTAAACCTTTGGAATTACCTAGAAGAGCAGCAAAGTGAGCTGACCAATAGCCAGTTTAGAAAGTTGTGCCAAAAAGACTTTTTAGCTTATATGCGTATTCGTGAGTGGCAAGACATTGTTTATCAAATAAGCACTGTGTGCAGCGAAATGAAAATTAAAGCAACCACGCAAGTGGCTGACTCTGAGCTAATTCACAAAGCGCTACTGAGTGGCATGTTAAGTCATATTGGCTTTAAAGACGAAAAGCAAATATATAAAGGCGCTCGTAATAGCCAATTTCATATCTTTCCGGGGTCTGGGTTATTTAAAAAGAGCCCCAAATGGATTATGTCGGCAGAGCTGGTAGAAACCAGTAAACTATACGCACGTATTAATGCCAAAATAGATATTAATTGGGTAGAGCCCCTTGCACAGCATTTAGTAAAACGAAGCTATTCTGAGCCGCATTGGGAGAAAAAACCAGGCGCTGTTATCGCGTTCGAGCAACAAACCTTATACGGCCTATTGGTGGTTAATAAACGCCGCTGTGTGTATAGCAATATAGACCCTAAAGTTAGCCGTGAGCTGTTTGTACGCACCGCCTTGGTAGAGCAAGAGCTTGGCTTAAATGAGCAGTTTTTAACGTACAACCGCGAGCTAATAGAAGATATTCAGGTGCTTGAGCATAAATCGCGACGTCGCGATATTTTGGTTGATGAGCAAACGTTATTTGAATTTTACGATAAAAAAATACCGAAAGAAATCAACAACCGTGCAGCCTTTATAAAGTGGTATAAAGCGCAAAAGCAAAAAGATAAACGCTATCTATACATGACCCGTGAAGAGCTTATGCAACACGGTGCAAGTAATATAACTGAATTTGATTACCCTGATACATGGCAGCAAGATAATATCATTTTACCGCTGAGCTATCATTTTGATCCAGGACAAGCTGTTGATGGGGTGGCTGTACAAATACCGGTCGCACTTTTAAACCAAGTGCAAGAAACCGGGTTTGATTGGCACATACCTGCCTTTAGGCATGAGCTAATAAGTGGTTTAATAAAATCGCTGCCTAAGTCGTTACGTCGTAACTTTGTACCTGCTCCTAATTACGCTGATGCTGTACTGGCTGCCATTGAGCCTATGCAAGGCAGCTTACTCGATGCACTTACTACACGCTTACTAAGAATGACAGGCGTAAAAGTAGAGATAGAAGCGTGGGATTTAAACGCACTGGCGCCTCATTTACGCTTACAGTTTGAGGTACGTGACGAGCACGATAAATTGCTTGCACGCGGTCTCGATTTAGCAAAACTAAAAGCACAGCTACAAGGCAAAGTAACCGATACGCTGTCAAAAGTGGCCGATAAAGGCATTGAAAAAGCCGATTTAACACACTGGGACTTTGGCGCTTTGCCTGCCTCGTACGTTAAAAAGCAAGGCCAATACGAAATAAAAGCTTACCCAGCGCTGGTAGATAAAAAATCCACTGCGGCAATTGAGCTCTTTGATAGCGAAGAAAAAGCACAGCAAGCACATCAGCAAGGTTTACGTCGTTTAGTATTATTAAATGTACCCTCACCAATAAAGTACCTTCAGCAAAACTTGCCCAATAAAGCTAAGCTGGGCTTGTACTTTAATCCGTTTGGTAAAATTGCAGATTTAATTGACGATTGTATTGCAGCCGGTGTAGACAGCTTATTATTAAAGCATGGTGATATACGCGATGAAGAGGCTTTTGATAAAGTTAAAGAGCATATTAGGGGCGAACTAGGCGATGTTGTAGTAGAAATTGCCACCCAGGTTGAACAAGTTTTAAGCATTGCCCACGCGTTACATAAAAAAATGAAAGGGCGTGTCGATTTAACTATGATAACTGCCCATGGCGATATAAAATCGCAGCTTGAGTCTCTTATCTTCAAAGGGTTTGTGAGTGCTCACGGTGCAAATAAAATGCCCGACCTAATTCGTTATTTAAAAGCGATTCAAAAACGTTTAGAAAAACTGCCTGTTGATCCTAACCGCGATAGACTGTGTGTTTTAGAGCTTGAAAAAGTAGCGCAAGAGTACAAAAAGCTCGTAAATAAAATTCCAAAAGGCTTACCTATCCCGCAAGAGGTAGAGGCTATTTTTTGGATGCAGCAGGAGCTTAGAGTATCACTGTTTGCGCAAACCTTAGGTACCCCATATCCTATTTCTGCAAAACGCGTTATGAATGCGATAAAAGAGATAGAATAAAACTTGCATTTTCTATTAAGCTTAGTACCTTAATAGAAGGATTTATTTTTGGTTGAGAAGGAAGCGACATACCTATGTCCTCATCGGTTGAACATAAGATTAAGCGGTTGTTAGTTGTAGATGACGAGTATTTTAATTATGAAATGCTTAAATCTGCGCTGACTTCAAAATTTGAAGTTAGTTATGCTGACTCAGGCAAAAGCTGTTTGGCGTCTGCCATTGCTAACCCGCCGGATATTATTTTGCTTGATGTATGTATGCCAGGCCTAGATGGGTATGATACATGTCGGATGCTTAAGCACACGCCTGAGACTAAAAATATACCCGTTGTTATGGTATCGGGATTAGAGTCGCCTTCGGAAAAGCAGGCGGGGTTTGATGCAGGGTGTGATGCCTATGTGGTAAAACCGTTTTCGATGGGTACTTTATTTGAGCAAATAAACACGGTTGTTTAAAGGTGATGCATGTTTACTGAAGATAAGCGCAATTTTAGACGTATGCAGGTTAATACGCCTGCGCAATTAACAACAATTGAGCCTATTGCAGGGCTAAATTATACCGCAGAATGTGTGGATTTAAGTGCCACTGGTTTATCACTTCATTTAGATGATTTACTTGAACTCGATACTTTGCTTCAGGTTAATATAGAGTCAACTCACCCAAGTATTGCCTCTTTAAACGCAACGGCTAAGGTTATACGTGCTAGCAAAGAGGACGATGGCACTATTACAGCAGGATTAGAAATAGTCCAGTTTAACTAAATTAAATAAGCACCTAGCTGGTGGCTTTTGCCATCGCAGGGGTTAAATTACGTTCGATTTTTATTACCTACGTCCTTGTAGGTAATGACAATAATTTTTAGTAAACCTTACAAATTAAGCCCTTTAAGTAAAAGCCTTCAGGGTAACTGCCCGCAATAGGGTGATCGGCCGCTTGATTTAAACGTTCCATAATCAATAGCTCTTTACCCGCATCTAGCGCAGCGTCTGCTACCACTTTTTGAAACAAATTTTGCTCCATTAATCCAGAGCACGAAAAGGTAAGTAATGTACCGCCTGGCTTTAAAATTTGCATAGCAATCATGTTTATATCTTTATACCCACGACACGCTCCAGTTAACTGTGCTTTGTTATCTGCAAACTTTGGTGGGTCCATTACAATAGTGTCAAACTGTTTGCCTTCATCTCTGTACTGGCGCAATAGCTTAAACACATCTTGTTTTACAAAATCGACTTTATTTAAATCTAAGTTATTGTGCTCTACGTTACGCTTAGCGGTATCTAACGCTGGTTGCGATACATCAACATTAGTAACGTGTTTACAACCACCGCGTAAGGCATACAATGAAAATGTACCTGTGTAGCTAAAGCAATTTAATACGGTTTTATCTTTTGAAAAACGCTCAAGTGCTGCGCGGCTATCACGCTGGTCAAGGTAAAAGCCTGTTTTGTGACCTTCTAAAATATCCACTTCAAGCTTTAGGCCATTTTCTTCAATAAGTACAGGTGCTGAAGGCTCGTTTCCCCACAAAACGCCTTTGATGGGCTCTAAACCTTCTTTGGTGCGCACGTCTACATCAGAGCGCTCATAGATATTTGCACCAGGAAAAATAGCCATTAATGCGCCTACAATTTCACCTTTATGGCGCTCAGCACCAGCACTTAATAGTTGACATACTAAGGTGTTATCAAACTTATCGATAGTAACACCAGGTAAATAGTCAGACTCAGCAGCACATAATCTAAATCCAGTTAAACCGCCTTCGGCGATTGCATGCTCACGTGCTTGTAAAGCACGGCGTAAGCGACGCTCAAAAAATTCTTGGTCTATTACTTCTTTTTCATCAAAGCTCCACACACGCGCTCTTATTTGTGAATGAGGGCTATAAGCTGCGGTGGCAAGAAATTTACCTTCGCTGTCGTGTATTGTTACCGTATCACCTAGGCCTGGTTTACCTTTAATTTTTTTGATGGCTTTAGAAAATAACCATGGGTGTTTTCTTTTTAATGATTTTTCGCGACCGGCTTGGAGGTAAACGGCAGATGACATAAGGCTTCTCAGTAGTAATAAATAAGCGCTGTATTTTAGTCAAGCAAAGAGCAACATACAATGAATGTTTTGCAAGGAAGGTGTAAAGCACGGTAAAGTATGAACAATTTTTATATTAATTTGTTTTTGGAACATAACTGTGGCCAACTCTGTTTTAACCCCTGAGTTACAACAACTAGATTCTCAATGTCGTACATTTATTACTTCGCTAATACATGCTGATGTAGCCCACGACATAACACATATAGAGCGCGTAGTACGTGTTGCTATTCAATTGTGTCACGCCGAGCAAGCCAATATGAATATTGTTTTGCCCGCAGCATGGATGCATGACTGTGTTGCAGTGGCAAAAAACCATCCTGACAGAGCAAAAGCGTCAACCATGGCGGCAGATAAAGCCATTGCGTTTTTAAAGTCAATTAACTATGACGCGAGTTTGTTTGATGATATTCATCATGCTATAGCCGCCCATAGCTTTAGCGCCAATATAGCGGTTAAAACTTTAGAAGCTCAAATCGTGCAAGATGCCGATAGGATGGACGCACTCGGTGCAATAGGTGTCAGCCGCTGTATGAAAGTAGGGGGTTCTATCAGTCGCTTACTGTACAACCCTGATGATCCGTTTTGTGTTAATCGCGAAGCAGATGATAAAACCTATACTCTGGATCATTTTTTTATTAAATTGCTTCATATTGCTAAGAGCATGAATACGCCCTCAGCTAAAGCTGAGGCAGAGCGACGCACAACGTATATGTATGCGTTTTTAGAGCAGTTAAAATCAGAAATTGGCCAATAGTATGAGCGCTCCATTATTATCGGGCATAGATCATTGCCACCTAAATGTTGAAAACATCCAAGAAGCGCTAAAATGGTACAAGCAGGTGTTAGGCTTTAGCGTTGTTGAAGAGCTTGCCTTTTGGAATGAAAATGGCAAGGGGCCACTCACACTTGAAGATACCGCAAAAACAACACGTTTAGCGTTGTTTGAAGCACAAGGGCGAAGTAAAGGGATTGCGTTTTCAGCCACAGGTGCACAGTTTATTTGTTGGATTGATTATTTAAAAGGCTTAAACATAAAAACAGTGCTGGCCGATCATGGTGTTACGTTTTCACTTTATTTTAAAGATAACAGTGGGAATAGCCACGAAATAACCTCTCATGACTACCCGCACATAAAAGCGGTATATGGCGATGTAAAACAAGGTTCGCGCAAGCGCAATACTTAGTGTTGCTCTTGGTATGCGTTTTTGATTGCGATTATACCATCGAGCTTATTTACAAATAAGTTGATGAGGTCGGGGTCAAAGTGTTTACCTGCTTGTGCTTGCATATGTTCAAGCGCCTCTTCTACACTCCAAGCCTCTTTATAAGGGCGTTTTGAGGTAAGGGCGTCAAATACATCTGCAATCGCTACAATACGCCCTTCAACCGATATTTGTTCGCCTTTTAAACCATTAGGGTAGCCACTGCCATCCCACTTTTCGTGGTGCTCTATAGCCAGTTTATGGGCAAGTTGTAATAGCGGTGATGAGGAATTTGCTAAAATTTGTGCGCCAATAGCCGCATGCTGTTTCATGTGGTCAAATTCGTCAGGGGTCAATCGCCCAGGCTTTAATAAAATAGCATCCGGAATACCTATTTTACCTACATCGTGCATAGGGGCTGCTTGGCGAAGTAGCTCTGCTTGTTGCTCACCCATGCCAAATTCTAATGCTAATAATTTACTGTATTGGCTCATTCTAGCAATGTGCTCACCAGTGTCTGTGTCTTTGTACTCTGCAGCGCGGCCTAATCTATGTACTAAATCAACATGGGCTTGCTTTAATTGCTCAGCTTGTACAAGCGATAAATGTGTTTTAACACGTGCGCGTACAATCGCAGGACTAATAGGTTTAGTAATGTAATCAACCGCACCGAGTTCAAACCCTTTAAACTCATCGCTTTCATCGCCAAGAGCCGTTACAAAAATAATCGGGATGTGCGAAAGCGTGGGTGTGCTTTTAAGTATTTGGCATACCTCAAACCCATTCATATCGGGCATCATGATATCGAGTAATATGAGCTTAGGCTGTTCTTTCTCAAGTAGGGCAAGTGCTGCAGCGCCTGATTTAGCAAAAGACATGCGGTATTGATTACCTAATACTTCTCGCATAACTTTTAAGTTAGCAGGTTCATCATCAACGATTAATATACGCGGCTTGTCGTTGCTAAAATCCATTCAATATTCTCATTCTTCGGTAAACTCTTTAATTAAATCGTCTAGTATGTGTTGTGCCTGATCAAAATCAAATTCATCAAACGCGTTTACAACCTCACTAATTTTAGTTTGTAAGTGTGCAGGGACGTTATTTTCAAGCAGTGCAAGTAAATCATCGTTGAGCTCAGCACTTTGCGCTTCATGGTGCAGCGTTTCACACAGTGACTTTAATTCAGCTGTGCTTAGCGTGCTTTTTTGCTCAATATCCTCACTTTCAGCAGGTGTGATTTGTGTGCATTCATCGCCTGATATTAATTGCGTTATGGTCTCTAATTCATCTTTTATTTGTGTAACTAACGCTTGAGATTGCTCAGGTATTTGCTCGCGTTCTAAATTGGCTAATAAAGTCATTAATGTTGTAAGACCTAAATTACCAGCAACTCCTTTAAGGGTGTGTATTAGGCTATGCTCGTTTTTAACCTGCGATAATTTAGTATTAAATAAAATATCAAATCGTTTATTACTGTCATTTATAAATTTGGCAATTTCGGTTAACTGCTTGTATTTATTGCCCCAAAGCATCACACCTTTTTCAAAGTCGATGTGTTTAGCCTCAGGGTCTGATTGGCTAATCACCATATCTTTTGCAATACCTAAGCCAAGCACTTGGGCAATTTCTTGGTTAAGCTGATTTATATCTATAGGCTTATTAGCAAAGCCGTTCATACCAGCACGTTTAGCTGTAAGTTTATCTTGCTGAAGCACGCTGGCTGTTAGGGCAATAATAGGGGTGAATTTCAACTGTCTTTGTTTTTCGATAGCTCTAATTTTCGTGGTGGCTTCTATGCCATCACACTCAGGCATATGAATATCCATCAGAATGACATCAAAGCTTTGCTTTTCAAATATTTCCACAGCGTCTAAACCGTTGCTTGCCTTGGTAACTAAATGCTGATCTTTAGAAAGTAATAAAGAGAGTAACTCGGTGTTTTGCTCGATATCATCCACCACCAGCACTCTTAGTGAGGGTAACTGGGTGTGTAGGCCATCGAAATGATCTATTTTTTCTGCATCGCCTTGTTTAAGAGGTAATGAGAAATAAAAGCAGGTGCCTTTGTTTTCTTCACTGACTAGGTTTATGGTGCCGCCCATCAGCTCTACTAATTGTTTACTAATGGTTGTGCCAAGTCCTGTACCACCAAAGCGACGAGTTGTGGTGCCATCGGCCTGAACAAACGGCTGAAAAATAGCTTTAACACGGTCTTTAGCAATACCTATGCCGGTATCTTGCACTTCAAAAAAGAGCTGTTCGGTTTGTGTGGTGCTTACAGTGAGCTCAACCGATCCTTGCTCGGTAAATTTAATGGCGTTACCGATTAGGTTGGTTAAAATTTGCCTTAACCTATCTGGATCGCCATAGTAGGTGCTGGCCACAGAGTCTTTAATGTTTAACTTTAAGCGCAGGTCTTTCTTTTTTGCTTCAAGCCAAAATGTCGAAATAATGCTATCGAGTACCTGCTTCAAACTAAAGTGTACTGGTTCAATCGTTAACTTTCCGCGCTCAAGCTTTGCGGTATCAAGCACTTCATTAAGGAGTCTCAATAATGAACGCGCCGCATTATTGACTGTAACCAAATGTTTTTGCTGTTCTTGGTTTAGCGGTGTGTCCATGAGTAGGTCGCTAAAACCGATAATAGAATTCATTGGTGTGCGAATTTCGTGGCTCATATTAGCCATAAACGATTGCTTAGCGTGCGCAGCTTCTTCAGCTTGCAATTTAGCTTGTTCTAGTTTGTCTTCGTATTCTTTTTGCTCTGTAATATCAACGAGCACCCCATCTATCCACTGCGGGTTATTCTCTTTATCAAGGGTTATACTGCCTTTATCGAGTACCCAGGCGACTTTACCGTTGCGGTGGCGTATACGGTATTCTACCGAGTATTTTAAGCTTGAGGTCATGGCTTGTGCTACGGCTTCGTTAACCGTTGGTTGATCTGTTTCTAAAATGAGATCATTAAATTCAATGCAGCTTTCTGTGAACTCTTCTGGCGTGTAGCCTGTGAGCTCCATTATAGTCGGGCTGATAAATAACATGCTCCAGTTTTCATCGTATTTACAACGAAAAGCAGCGCCAGGCATATTATCCATCAAAGAGCGGTACTTTTGCTCTTTTTCAATAAGGCTTTGTTGCAAGGCGCGTTGTTCGGTTAAATCTGTAATAAAACCAACATATAATGGCATCTGGTCGGGCTGGTTAACTTCTCCTATGCCTAAGCGTATTGGGAAGAGGTGGCCATCTTTGTGCTTAGCAGAGACATCTCTATTTATACCAATTACCTTACCAAGATCTACATTTTTGGCGTTAGATAAATAGCCATCGTGGTGGCGGGCGATTTCATCGGCCATCAGCATTTTTACATTTTGCCCCTGAACGTCACTTTCTCGCCAACCAAAAATTTTGCTGGCAGCTTCGTTAAAGCTCAATATAATGCCGGTGTGATCAATAGTTACAATGCCATCAATAGCAGTGCCTAAAATAGCATTTAAGCGCGATTCATCCGCCGATTTTTCCTCAAGTAATAAGCGGTATCTTACCATGCCATTTATAACTGCAATAACACAAGTTATAGCAACCGTCGCGGTAGCTACGGCAATAGCCACAAAAGCAAGCTCAGTGGTTGACTCTTGATAATCAGGTAAAAGCGGTGTGGTTGCAACAAATCGGGTAGCGGCCATACCCATGTAGTGCATGCCCGCCACTGCTGAGCCTAAAATAATAGCGGTAATAGCACGCGCTTGTATCTGTGATAAATTAGGTAGCAAACGCGTTAAATAATAACGGGTAAAAAGTGCTATAAACGATAAACCAACAGCGACCACAATCGATAAAGCAAACATGGCTGGGTCGTAACGTAGTAAGGGGGCCAGCTCCATAGCCGCCATGCCACTGTAGTGCATTGTGCCAATACCTGAGCCAAGTAAAATAGAGCAAATAATCAGGTGTTTGAGCGAGCCTTGCGATTTTACTAAAATCGAAAAGGCATATTGGCATGCAATAAATGCAGGTAAAAAAGATAAAAGGGTTATCAGCGGATCATAACTTATATCTGTACATAGCGAAAAAGCCAACATACCTATAAAGTGCATGCTCCATATGCCGGCCGATAAAACAGTGGCTCCGGTTATATTGGCTAGGCGTTTATAGCTTTCGAACTGTGTTTGCTTAGCTACATCAACTAACCATACGGTAAAAAAGGCCGCAAAAATAGCGGTAACGACCGATAAACTAACCAGTATAGGGTTATATGCACCATTGATAATAAGGCTCGGATCTTGATCGGTTATAAAAAATGCAGAGAGCATAACGACTCAAATTAGTATCTTTATTAAACTAGTTTAATAGATTTATTATATAAATAAACTGTTAATCTAATAATTTATACTATAAATCTGTGAAGTTACTTTTTCTTGTGAAAATATTAACATACGCAGTGCACTTCATTAATAAAACGTTATTTTGAGTTAGTAAAAAATACTGAACCTATTTATTTATTTATTTATTTATCGTTAAATAACTACATTGAATAGATAAGGCTTTATAATAGGCTTTTTTAGATTTTGAGCATACACCTTGTTTGAGTATCAGTTAAAGCGAAGTACAAGGCGTAAAACAGTGGCAATAAAAGTTAGCCAACAATTAGTTACTGTTTATGCACCTACGCACGTATCAAAAATACATATAGAACAATGGCTGCTCAGTAAAAAAGAGTGGGTAGCTGCGCAATTACATAAACAACTTAATGCTATTGATGTTCATCAATATCCATTTAAAAGTCAGAAAGTTACGGTGTTTGCTAAACCATATACTATTACTTTCGCTAAAGGGACACGCTCGTATGTTCAGCAGTCCGACAGCGAGTTTATTATTTACACTTCTAAACGAGTAAAAAAACAGCTCGAAAAACGTAAGCAGCTACTTTGCCTTGCTCTTGAAGAAATGCTAACAAACTACATTGAAATGCGTTTAGCCTATTATTGCCAACAGATGTCAGAAGCATTACCGACTAAATTGACGATTGGAAGTTATAAACGTAAGTGGGGGAGTTGTAATTCTCGACGAGAACTAACCTTTAACCTAAACCTTGTTGGGGCACCGCATCATATAATTGATTATGTTATTGTGCACGAATTGGCTCATTTAACGCATTTAAACCACAGCAACGCTTTTTGGAAGCGCGTAGCTAAATTTTATCCCGATTATAAATTGGCATCAGCATGGCTTAAAAACCACGGGGCAACATTACAGTGGGTATTTGATAATTAGTCTAAAAATGAAATTGAAATAGTGATAAAAAAGAGATAGAAAAAGATACTGAAGATAAGAAGTGGTGGAGGGAGCTGGATTCGAACCAGCGAAGGCTGAGCCGTCAGATTTACAGTCTGATCCCTTTGGCCGCTCGGGAACCCCTCCACACTATTTTGTTACATTTGGCCCCACTTAACTTAGCGGTAAGAAAAGTGGTGGAGGGAGCTGGATTCGAACCAGCGAAGGCTGAGCCGTCAGATTTACAGTCTGATCCCTTTGGCCGCTCGGGCACCACTC
>NZ_PNCT01000044.1:0-19068 GCF_005887365.1 Pseudoalteromonas sp. S3785
TTTTGAGGATGGAAAAACGTTTTGATAGTAAGGCAAAAAATTCGCTATTTAGTTGTTCTAAATGAGAATTTTTTAACGCAGATAGCGACATGTTTAGCTCCGCAAAATTGATTAGATATTATTGCGAGTTGGTATTATACACAGCCAGCGGGTGAGTAGTCACAATTGAAACATGAACGCTGTCGCCGGGGTTGACCACAACCTCGTGGCTGACACGGCTAGTAACGAGCGTATTACAGCTTAATTTAACCGCACATAAACGGCTGCCACCTTCAAAGCGTACCCAAACAACTTCACCATTAGGTTGATTTAAGTTTTGGATAAGCTGTACATCATCGGGGCGCAGCAATACATCTACATCGCCCCTATCACAGTCTACACCTTGGCCAGGTGCTACACCAATGCTGGTGGTTGCTTGGCCATTTTCAAACTGTCCAGCAATAAAGCTTGCCTCACCTAAAAAGCGTGCCACAAAGCGGTTGTTTGGCATGCTAAAACATTGTTCAGGGCTATCGAGCTGCTGTATTTTACCGTTTTGTAATACACCCACACGATCACCTACAGAAAGCGCTTCTTCTTGGTCATGAGTAACCCACACTGCAGGCACACCGGCTTCTTTAAGGGCATTTCTAATATCCCAGCGCAGCATATCTTTTAATGCGGCATCGAGGTTAGAAAGTGGCTCATCGAGCAATACAAAATCAGGCTGGTGGGCAAGTGTACGGGCAAGTGCCACACGCTGTTTTTGACCACCAGAGAGGGTGGCTGGTTTTTTTGATCTAAAGTCATTTAGACCAAGTAGTTTAATCCAGTGATCGGCAATGGCAGTGTCTTTTAATCTAAAACAAATGTTTTGCTCAACGGTTAAATGAGGGAACAACGCAAAATCTTGAAATACCATGCCCACACTGCGTTTTTCAGGGGGCACATTGAGGGTGGGCGTTGCTCGCCACTTACCTACGTTTATTTCACCCTCACTGATAGGGATAAGCCCTGCAAGTGCTTGCAATATTGTACTTTTACCACAACCCGTAGGGCCCACTAGCATGAGAATTTCATTGTCGCCTAACGATATATTTAAATCGCTTACAACACGGTTACTGCCGTAATCTATAGACAACTGGCTTACAGATAGCATTTGTATTTAAATCCTCAATGTTCGAGTTGGTTACGTTTTTCGCCAGACATCATAATAGCTAAGCCACAGGCAGAAATCACCACTAACAATAAACCGGGAATGGCAGCACGGCCAAAATATCCGGCTTCGTAGACCCGCCATAAATAGGTTGAAAGGGTTTCAAACCCGGTAGGGCCTAGCAATAGTGTTGCTTCAAGTTCGCGCATTGACTCTAAAAACACTAATGCAGCGCCGGCAATAATTCCACGCATTGTTAATGGTAAGGTAATGCGAGTAAAGGCTTCACGTGGGCTTGCACCGAGTACGCGTGCCGATTTAATTAAGCTTTGATCTAAATGTTCTGTGCTAGTGCGAACAGAGCCTACGGCAAGTGGTAAAAACCTAAGCATGTAAGCGATAATTAAAAGCGCTAACGTTTGGTATAAAAATGGCAGTTGTAAACCACCATAAACAAGGGCGGTGCCCATCACAATACCGGGAATACCAAAACCAAAGTAGGTAACACGCTCCATAACTCTACCGGCCTTTCCGCTTAAAGCAGCGTGAGCAACAGGAATAGCCACAATAACTGCCACTATGGCGGCAATCGCTGAGGCATAGGCTGAGTTCCACGCTATGCTAAAGTCAAAATTGCTGTAACCATCGCGCGCTAACCAAACAAAAAATATTGCCAGCGGTAAACCAATAGCGAGTAATAAAATAGGGCCAAAGGTAGCAATCATCGCTGTTACTTGCCATTTAGATGGAAACAAAACAAGTGGACGACCGTGGCGCTCAGAGGCGGTTTTTATTTGTGACTCTATTAATAGTAAAAAGCCCACAATTACCATTAATTGTAACGACAACATAGCAGCACGCCCTAACGCAAACGCATTGTATTCTACATAAATTACCCGAGTGAAGGTATCTAAGCGCATCATGGCGGGAGTACCAAAATCCGAAAGGGTATAAAGCGCTACTAATAACGAGCCTGCTGCAATACCATTTACTACACGAGGTAAAATCACTTTAAACACACTTTGTGTCATCGACATACCCAAAGTACGCGCTGCGTTTACCATGCTGGCATCTAAACTAAGTAAAGATGAGCGTGTGGTCATCATTACAAAAGGGAATGTATATAAGGTCATTACAATGGCTGCACCACTTAACCCGTACATGGGTGGGGTTTCAAAGCCAAGTAGATTATTTATTTCACCGCCTGGGCCAAACGCAGCATATAAAGTAAATGCGCCAATATAACTTGGAATAGCCAATGGCGCGGCAAAAATTACCAGCCATATTTTTTTAAAAGGCAAATGCACATAAGCACTTATAAAAGCCAGTGGCACCCCAATTAGAATTGAACCTAATACGGTTAAGCCCATTAGCGATAACGTATTGCCCAGTATTTTTAAGTTATGACTGTCAAAAAGGGTACTGGTGTCGCTAGCAAGGGTAATTAAAATATAAACAGGGGTAATCGTAATGAGCGCTGCAAGCAGCGCCATTGGGTAAGAAGCAGGTATTCGCATTTATAAAACGCCGTTGTTGCGCATCAAGTTGATGGTAGGGCGTAAATCCGCAAGTTGTGTCAAGTCAACTTTTGGTGGAGAAATATCACTTAAAGAAGGCAAGCCTTCGGGCTGAGTAATACCATTAACAAGCGGTATCTCGTAAGCTTCGCGTGCTAAATAACCTTGCACTTCTTCGCTTAGTAAATAACGCATAAAGTTAGTCGCAAGCGGGTCATCATTAAGCGTAAGTATGCCCGAGGCATTGACTAAACAGCCTGCATCTTGTTCGGTAAAGGCTAAATCAAGTTTAGCATCGGGTTTACCTGATTTTAGACGTAATGTGTAATAGTGATTAGCAAAGCCAATATCTACTTCACCACGTTCAACCGCCATAACAACACCGAGTTCACCGGCATAGGTTTTAGCGCGCTTTTTAACTTTTTTAAGCCATTTAGCCGTTTTATCATCGCCTTCTAAAATACGCATAGCGGTAACAAACGATTGAAACGAAGCATAAGCAGGGGCCCAACCAATTGATAAATCGCTATCTGCAATGTCCATTATGCTTGTAGGAATTTGATCTTTAGTTAAACGCGATGTGTTATACGGCAAAGTTCTGATCCGACCGGTAACCGGCGCCCATTGATCGTATCTAAATTGTGGTTGTAACTGTGCAGATAAATCACTAGGCAGCGGCTTTGCAAGGCCTGCATCAGTCACTAGGCCTATAGCGCCTGAGTCAACCGCCCAAAACAAATCGGCTCTACGTACACCTGCTTTGGCTTCTGCCACTATGGTATTGGCAAGCGCAGCGGTTGGACCTCGGCGAGTAGCTAAATTAAAATCGGGATTTTTTTTCTGAATCGCTTGTAATACATTTTCATACAAACCACCTTCACCACGGCCAAGGTATAAGGTTAAATCACCTTTAAGCTTTGGTAAATTATCAACAGACACTGGGTTTGCTATATCGGCAGCTAGTGCGCGAGAAAGGGGCAGTGGCATAGCGCCAACAACCCCTAACGCAGCTAGGCCTTGTATAAAGGTCCTACGCTTCACTTAAAAAACATCCTTACGCGACTTCTCCGCTTTTTCAATTAGCGTTTTAGCGCGGTCTAATTTAGTGTGCATATCACTTACCACGTCACGTACTTCATCAACGCTTTTAGCGCTTTTAATAGTTTGTGGAAGTGTTACGTTAAAATCTTTTTCCAGTACTTCTACTAGTTTTGCATCTTGTTCAATAAGCGTACCTTCTACACCTTCAAACAGGTGTAAATACGTATCGTGAACAATTTCAGTGGCTTCTTCGTTTAAGCGCTCTGCAAACTTAGCAACAACACGGTCAAGCTTATGCTTGATTTCGTCAATTGTGGCACTTTGGGTCATGCCTTCTGTTGCAGTGGCTTTAACTGTATCAAGTAAGCCTTTTTGCTGGAATTTTGCGGCAAGCTTAACAGCACCAAGACCTTGCCACAAGGCTATGTTCATGGCTTTTTGCTGTTTGCGCACTTCTTGGGCAGGCTTGTTGTTATCAATAGCCATTTTTACGCCATAAATTCCTTGCCAAATAGAGGCGTACACGGGTACGTAGTTAGTTTCAATGGCGCTGTGAAACTTAACCGACTCCCAATACTCAATTAAATCATCACTTTTAACTGCTTTAGCGCCGTTTTTGCTGTAGT
Source organism: Pseudoalteromonas sp. S3785 (assembly GCF_005887365.1). Classification (NCBI taxonomy): domain Bacteria; kingdom Pseudomonadati; phylum Pseudomonadota; class Gammaproteobacteria; order Alteromonadales; family Pseudoalteromonadaceae; genus Pseudoalteromonas; species Pseudoalteromonas sp. S3785. The sequence continues at coordinate 4,320 of NZ_PNCT01000044.1, forward strand.
CAGTTACCATGGTGTCTACTTTACCAACCATCCATTCAACTTCTTCTGAATAGTCTTTAATGTTTTCTTGTAAGTGGTTTACGTGCTCACCAATTGGGCCGTTAGCTAGCACAGGCTGTGTAGCAAAAGCAGAAGCTAACAATAGGCTTGCACCTAGTGTTTTTACAGATTTAGAAAGGTGTTTCATAGTAGAGAGTCCGAAAAGGTAATTGTAAATGATAGACATTATCATATCCGTAATATTTACTAAAATCAATATAACTAATACGCTAATGAAAAGCTCAAAACCTGAGCAAAATTAATACCTAAGAAGCAAATAATGACTATGCTTCTTAGGTATAATTTAACGCTCAGCAGTAATGCTTACCAGCAATAGCTGTGTAAATAGCATCGCATAGGGTGTTTATACTGGCTGAGTCGCTAATATACGGGGGCATTAGGTAAATAAGTTTGCCAAATGGGCGAATCCACACACCTTGCTCAACAAAGTAAGCTTGAATTTTTGCAACATCCACACTCCCAGCAACATCGTTTAGCTCTACAACGCCTATAGCGCCTAAAGTACGTACATTGGCTACAGCATCTAATTCATTACACTTATTAAGTTGTTGCAGTTGCGTATTTATATCACTAATGCGTTGCTGCCAGTTTTGCGCTAGGAGCACATCTATACTGGCGCAGGCAACTGCGCAGGCAAGGGGGTTGCCCATAAAAGTAGGTCCGTGCATCAAAACACCGGCTTCGCCTTCACTAATACCTGTTGCTATTTTTTCACTGGTAAGCGTTGCCGAAAGCGTCATTGAGCCACCGGTAAGTGCTTTACCTATACACATAATGTCGGGTTCGATATTAGCGTGCTCTACAGCAAATAATTTACCTGTGCGGCCAAACCCAGTAGCTATTTCATCGCAAATCAGTAAAACATTATATTGCGTGCATAATTTACGAACGCAGGCCAAATACGCGGGGTGATAAAAGTTCATGCCTCCGGCATTTTGTACAATAGGCTCAATTATAAAAGCGGCTACCTCGTGGTGGTGCGCTTTAAAGTAGCGCTCTAGCGTTTGCGCTTCTGCTTGGTCAAAATTGCCATCAAATGTACTTACAGGGGCAGGTACAAACACATGCTCAGGTAAAAAACCTTTATACAAACTGTGCATAGAATTAACCGGATCGCATACGCTCATAGCGGCAAACGTATCGCCATGGTAACCCTTATACGGCGTCATTAACTTTTGCTTGCTGGTAATGCCTTGGCTTAGCCAATATTGCAAAGCCATTTTTATGGCTACTTCTACGCTTACCGAGCCGCTATCGGCTAAAAATACTTTAGTTAAACTTGGAGGAGTAATAGCAACAAGCTTTTTACACAACTCAACTGCGCTGTTATGAGTAATGCCACCAAACATTATGTGGCTCATGCTATTTATTTGCTCAACCATGGCGTTATTCAAAGCAGGATGATTATAGCCGTGTATAGCACTCCACCATGAGGCCATTCCATCAATAAGTTGTTCGCCGGTTTCTAAGTAAATTATATTGTGTTTGGCATGAGTAACAGGATACACAGGGATAGGTTGTGTCATAGATGTGTAGGGGTGCCAAATGTGGTCACGATCAAAATTCAGGTCAATCGTTTGTTTTTTATTCATATGTAAACTTTGAGGTGGTGGGTTTCGTTGACAATGGTACTTCAAGACGTAGACTAATCCAACATCACCACTGAGAAAAATAAGAGACTACTATGGAACATGCACCTGTTCGCCACGATTGGACCCACGCAGAAGTAAAAGCATTATTTGAAATGCCATTTAACGACTTATTGTTTAAAGCGGCCTCGGTTCATCGCGCTAATTTTAATCCTAACGAAGTACAAATATCTACTTTACTATCTATTAAAACAGGCGCTTGCCCAGAAGACTGTAAATATTGTCCACAATCGGGACACTATAAAACCGACTTGGAACGCGAGCGCTTAATCGAGGTAGAAAAAGTGGTAGAACAAGCACGCCTAGCTAAACAAAAAGGCGCGACGCGTTTTTGTATGGGCGCAGCCTGGTCAGATCCAAAAGACAGAGACATGCCCTATATTTCTAAAATGGTAAAAGAAGTAAAAGAACTCGGCCTAGAAACTTGCATGACCCTTGGTAAACTTACCAACGAAAAAGCACATGAACTAAGTAATGCAGGCCTTGATTATTACAACCATAACCTCGACACTTCGCCTGAATATTACGAACAAATTATATCAACGCGTACCTTTGAAGACAGATTAAATACAATAGATCACGTACGTGATGCCGGCATGAAAGTATGTTCAGGTGGTATTGTAGGTATGGGCGAGCAGCCTGCAGACCGATACGGTTTATTAATGCAGTTGGCAAATTTACCACAGCAACCAGAAAGCGTACCTATTAATATGCTGGTAAAAGTAAAAGGCACACCGCTTGAAAACGTAGACGATTTAGATCATTTTGAATTTATACGTACCATAGCTACCGCCCGTATTATGATGCCACACAGCTATGTGCGTTTATCGGCAGGTCGCAGCGCCATGAACGAGCAAATGCAATCAATGTGCTTTTTTGCAGGTGCTAACTCAATATTTTATGGTGATAAGCTATTAACAACAGAAAACCCAGAGGCCGATGCCGACATGAAGCTAATTAAAAAGTTAGGCATGAACCCAGAAAAACACCAAGACTATTCAGACGAAGCCGTTGCGGCGTCGCTTTCATCGCAAGTAGCTGATAAAGCAACGTCTGAACTATTCTACGAAGCGTAAGCCTAGCCTTTATGCCATTTGAATTTATAAATACGCATATTCAAGCGCGCCAGCAAGATGCATTATTACGCAAACGCCATGTGGTGCAACGCGCTACAGCACGTACCATTACGGTAAATAACGCAACTTACCTTAACTTTGCCAGTAATGATTACTTAGGCTTTGGTGATTGCGGTATAAAGCTTGAGCAAAACAACCTACTTGGTAGCCACAGCTCTCCCTTAGTTACTGGTTATCAGGCGCAGCAACAAGAGTTAGAGCAATACTTATGTAGCGCACTTGGCTACGAAGCTGGCATGGTGTTTAACTCGGGGTTTAGTGCAAATAGCAGTGTAATTAAAGCGCTGTTTAGTGATAAAAATGCTGCACACAACAGTGCAATTTTTCAAGATAAGCTAAACCACGCCAGTTTAATTGATGGTGCAATGCACTCAAATGCCGCACTGGTGCGCTTTAATCATAACGATTTAAAACACTTACGTTCGCGGCTCGAAAAATCAAAAGCACACAATAAGCTGATTATTAGCGAAGGGGTGTTTTCGATGGATGGCGACACCGCCCCCTTAAAAGAGCTGCTTGCTTTAGCTAAAGAGCACAATGCTTGGCTTATGATTGACGATGCACATGGTTTTGGCGCATTAGGTAAAACCGGTTTAGGTAGCTGCGAGGCATTGTTGGATGAGGGCTTAGCACTGCCTGAAATACTGGTTATTACCTTTGGAAAAGCGGTCGCAAGTAGCGGGGCCTGTGTACTTTCAAATAACCAATTAATTAATTACATGCTGCAGTTTAATCGCGACTACACCTATTCAACGGCTATGTCGCCACTTATGGCAGCACTTACGCTTACGCGCTTGCAAGCCATAAAGCGCGCAGATAATAAACGTCAGCAGCTTAGTAGTAACATTGCTTTTTTTAAGCAGCTTTGTAAACACCACGCTATTGCTGTAATGGACTCAGACACTGCTATTCAGCCCATTGTACTTGGCTGCGCCGAGCAAACCTTGCACGCAGCGCAAAAGCTTAAACAACAGGGTATTTGGTTGACGGCTATTCGCCCGCCAACTGTTGCGCATAATACCGCGCGGTTACGTGTTACCTTAACTGCAGCGCATACCCATGCAGATATAACCACACTTGTTGAGCACTTAAAAGGCGCAATAGCATGATTGCGCAGGCCTTAACTGATAACCACAGTGCGCAAACTGTAAATAAAAAGCCGGCGCTTTCAGCTATAAATGCTGAGCAAGTTCGCCCCCATTCAGCCCTTAAAAAGGGGGCAAGTAATAAGTTTTCTAAAGCAGCTGAGCAATACAACAGCCATGCAAATGTACAAAAACAGGCAGCAAGCGATTTATTTAAATTAATAAACACCCAGTCACACAACCAAAATAAATTATGTGTTGATTTAGGTGCTGGTCCGCTGGTTAATACTGCACGACTAAACAATCAATACGGCCAAGTAATCGCCATAGATTTAAGCTTAAACATGCTTAAAAGTTCGCTATTAACCACGGCGAAAATTTGCGCCGATATGGATAACCTGCCGCTACAAGCAAACAGTATTGATGCCATATTTAGTAATTTTGCAATGCAGTGGTCGGCCAATTTTGAAAAATTAATGCAGGCGCTTTATAAAAGCTTAAAGCCTGGCGGGCAGGCTTATATAAGTACAGTGGTTGTGGGCTCGCTTAACGAAATTAAAACAGCGTTTGCAGCGCTTGATAACCGAAGCCATATAAATACCTTTAATACACACGCTTATATAAACCAGTCGGTCCAAAAAGCGGGGTTTAGTATTAATAGCTCGCAAAAAGTAATTTATACCGATTGTTACTCAAGCCCACTAAAAGCCATTAAATCTATTAAAGCCATTGGTGCTACAACGCAAAATCATGCTAATTCACGCCAAGGGTTATTAACTAAGTCGGCTTTGCAACGGGTATGCAAGGCATATCCGCTTTTAAACAATCAAGCGTGTGTGTCGTACCATGTGGTATTATTATCTTTAAAAAAACCGATTACAAATACGTAAGTAGCACACGTTAAAATTGATCAAGGCAGTAAAATGAAAGAATTTTTTATTACCGGTACCGACACCGACGCCGGAAAAACCCACGTTACTAGTTTGCTGTTAAAGCTACTCGGCCAACATAAAAAAAACGCAATTGGCTTTAAGCCACTTGCCGCAGGCTGCGAAATGGCGTTTGATCAGCTAGTAAATGCCGATGCACTTATGCTAATGGAAAGCGCCACGGTAAGTGCCAAATACGATGTAATAAATCCGTTTGCCTTTGCACCACCTATTGCACCGCATATAGCAGCAGAGCAAGTAGGGGTTACTATTACGCTTGATAACTTAAGCACAGCGTACGCAACCCTTAAACAACAAGGTGCCGATTATCATTTAACCGAAGGCGCGGGTGGTTGGGCACTGCCAATTAATAACACCGATTATTTATACGATTGGGTTAAAGCCCAGCAACTACCGGTAATTTTAGTCGTAGGCATGAAACTAGGTTGCTTAAACCATGCCTTACTTACCGCTGCCCATATGCAAAGTTTAGACATAAACTGTGTAGGCTGGATTGCCAACCAAGTAGACCCCAATATGGACGAGTACCAAGCTAACCTTGATTCGTTAAAAGCACGCTTGCCATTTCCTATTTTGGCTATAAGCCCATACAGCGAGCAAACCCCTAAACTGCAAATATACAAAACCTTACTTAATACCCTCAATATACAGAGCTAATTTGGGCTGCTTTGCGTTTTTAAATGCAAAGCAGTTTTTTATATTAAATACATGAGCTTATTAATTGTATTTACGCCTTGAATTTACCTACTTTAGTACACATATTAAAGGTTACAGCTTTTGTTACTAAGGAAATAACCCGCTATATGACGCACCCATATATTAAGCGCTATGCTCAAAACACACAGGTCACGGCAGAGCCACAAGTACCGCAAAGTACTCAGCCTAAAACCCGTGTGGGCATTTTAGGTGGCGGCACAGCGGGAGCAACAATAGCTATACGTTTGGCTGCGCTTGGTATTCAAACCACTATTTTTGAGAAAAAAAAGTCACTAATAGATGGCCCGCCCATGTGTCATTTACATGCGGGCGGTAACTTATACCGTGAAATACCAGACGAAGACTGCATAGACTTACTCAAACAATGTATTGATATATTACGCCTATACCCCTTCACCATAGACGTGCGCCCAACCGTGTTTGCAGTACCAACACGCGATGACGATTCACCCGACGATTTACTGCCACGTTTAGATAAAATTACCAACGCATATAAAGAACTCGTTGAACAAGATTGCAATAACAAGGTGCTTGGCGAGCCTGATAATTACTATCAGTTGTATAGCCATGAGCAAATGATAGCGCTGAGTAAAAAAGAGCAAGTTGCACAGCCTAAAACGCTTGATGAATGGATGATCCCCGTAGCTAAGCACTTAAATTTAAACAAAGTAAAATACCCGCTAATTGTAGCTCAAGAATACGGCTGGAATATTTTTAGGTTATCGGCTAGTGCGCAACTTGCCCTTGCTCAGTACGAACACGCGAACGTACTTACCAGTACTGAGGTTAAGCAAGTTAGCCAAGTTGAGCAAAACAGTGCTGGCAGTCAAATGCCAAGATGGAAAATTGAATACCAAAACAACCAAAGCAGCACAACCCAAACAGTAGAGGTAGATTACCTTATAAATGCCTGTGGCTTTCAAACGGGTATTGTTGATGACATGGTCGGCGTAAAACCCAAGCGTATGGTCGAATTTAAAGCCTCATACATTACGCACTGGCAAGGGGCTGGCGGGCAAATACCCGAAATTATTATTTATGGTAATCGGGGTACACCCGAGGGCATGGCACAATTAACGCCTTATCCTAATGGCTTTTATCAAATTCATGGTATGACTAATTCAATTACCTTGTTTAACGATGGCCTAGCCGATACTACTGAGCAAACGGCGCAGCCACAACTGCCTGATAAATATTTAAATTATATTAATAATGGGTGGGATCAGCAGGTATTAAAAGCACGTAGTCAAAAAGCCATTGATTATGTAGCCGAGTTTGTACCAGCATTTAAAAGTGCCAATACACAAAACAATGCTTTGTTTGGCGGCCAGCAAATCCCTGGCGAAGACGACACTTTGCGCGTAGCAGATGTTAGTTTATATTCGCATATTAGCTATGCACGTGCCGAAAACGTAAAAGCATCATCTACCTTAATTGCTGCCGACGAAATAGTCGCCGAATTTACAAAACTTGGCTTACTAAGCGATGATGAACACATTAACGCACATCGCACTCATCATCAGTGGACCTACCTTTTGCAGCATAACCATGCAGATATCACTAAGGTTGCTAAATTATTAGCAACAGAGCGTGGTTTTCCAACCGATATGGCAACCATTAACAATTGTATTAAAACCACCCGCAACTAGTTATTTTTAATGGCATAACGAGGTTTCAATATCGTGTTATGCCGCACTTTCCCTCTTTTTAAAGCCTCTTTAAAAATTTATTCATAAACCCAAAAATAACCCTTGCGTTATGACATAGTTTGTCACAGAATAGCCTCAACGCTATGACATAGTGTGTCATAGCGTAATGATTGCTTTAACCTAATTTAATTTTATGTTCGGTGATCAAACCTATTTTTGTGAGGACAATATGAAACGTATATTTTTGTTTTTATTAACTAACCTAGCGGTTATGTTGGTATTAGGTGTCGTGCTTTCAATAATAATGAGCGCGCTGGGTTTAAGCCATCGTAGCCTTGGCGGAATATTACTTATAGCCTCTGTATTTGGCTTTGGTGGCTCGTTTATTTCGTTATTTATGTCTAAGTGGATTGCTAAAAAATCAACGGGCGCACAAGTAATTACTCAACCGCGCAATGAAACCGAGCACTGGCTTGTACAAACCGTATCAGCACAAGCTCAAAAAGCAGGTATAAACATGCCTGAAGTAGCTATTTACGACAGCCCAGAAATGAACGCCTTTGCAACCGGTCCAAGTAAAAACAACTCGCTGGTGGCGGTAAGCACAGGTTTATTACATAACATGAATCAAGACCAAGCCGAAGCCGTACTTGCCCACGAGGTCTCGCACGTTGCTAATGGCGACATGGTAACGCTTACGCTAATACAAGGCGTGGTAAATACCTTTGTAATATTTGCCGCCAAAGTACTGGCAGGCATAGTCGATAACTTTTTAAATGGCGATGAAGAAGAGGGCGGTAGCAGCTGGTCTTACTTTTTATTCGACATGTTATTCCAAGTTGTATTTGGAGTACTGGCAAGCATAGTGGTTGCAAGTTATAGCCGTAAACGCGAATTTGCTGCCGACAGTGGCGCCGCTAAATTGGTAGGTGCAGACAAAATGCGTTCTGCCCTTGAGCGATTAAAGCAAAACCACCCGTCGCAATTACAAGGCTCAATGATGGCCTTTGGTATTGCAAGTGGAAAAGGGATGGCTGAGCTGTTTTCATCTCACCCACCACTTGATGCGCGAATAGACGCACTACGTAAATAAGCTAACCCTTATTTAAAACATAAAAGCCAGCTTAATAGCTGGCTTTTTAGTATGTGCTAACTGGTTTATCAAGCGTTGAGGTTATTTACCAAAAATAATATCGGTAATGCCCTCTGGTGAGAGAATTTCTATCCAGTAGCCATCGGGGTCTTTTATAAATGCTAAGCCCTTCATTGAGCCATCATCTGGCTTTTTAACAAATTCTACGTCGTACTTTGCAAAGCGCTCGCTGGCAGCGTAAACATCCGGTACGCTAATACCAATATGGCCAAAGCCCTTAGGTTCTTGGTTACCGCTATGGTAACCCTCAAAGCTATCGTCGTCTTCTGTGCCCCAGTTATGAGTAAGCTCAATAAGCGCAGGGCGGCCAAATACCCATTTAGCTTTGCTTTTATCATCACCTTGGGGCTGCTCTGGCTCGTAGCCTAAAAAGTACAGTGTAAACTTCATTTCAGGAAAGTCATACTTACCTAATAGCTTCATACCTAATACATTTTGATAAAATTCGAGTGACGGTTTGGGATCTTTAATACGCAACATAGTTTGTTGCATCACATAGCCTTTAGTGGCTTGTTCAATTTGCTCTGGCGATTCGTTATAGCTAGACATGGTAATCCTTTGTATAAATTAAGAAGCGAAAATAGAGATATAATGCTTAAATTATTATAATCAACCGTCGTTTAAATTACATAGCGCAATTTTAAAATAAGGAAGTACATGGCTATTACAATAACCACGGGCACATTTAAGGATATAACTGCTGTAAGTAAACATATTCCCGAACTTTTAACCACTATTGATAACCAAGCATTAGAAACCCGCTTAAATAATAAAAAAGCGCTTATATTAGTGGCCTACCATGAAAATGAATTAGTCGGTTTTAAAATTGGCTATGAACAATCAACTACGCAATTTTATAGCTGGCTTGGTGGCGTACATCATAAAAGCCGAAGGCGTGGTATAGCTAAAAAGCTACTTATTCAGCAGGAGCAATGGGCCGCTGAGCAAGGCTATACCCATATACATGTAAAATCGATGAACCGGTTTCCTCAAATGCTTACTATGTTAATCACAAATGGCTATCACATAGCTGGCTATGTCGATAAACACAGTACGATGCTCAGTAAAATTAAGTTTGTAAAACAATTAGCAAAATAAAATAGGGCGCTTTATTCATCGTTATTTAACTAAGTGCCATGTAGGGTTTAAATAACTACTGCGGGCAATTACTTATACAGAAAATAACGTATATAAAGGAGTGACTATGTTTTTTGATGATATGCAGGGCTTAATACGCGTACTTATTATTGGCGTGCTGGGTTATATCGCGCTGGTGTTTTGGCTGCGTATATCGGGTAAGCGTACGCTTTCTAAATGGAATGTGTTTGATTTTATTGTCACTATTGCTCTGGGTTCTATTTTAGCCTCGGTGATCATTACAAAAAGCGTTGCGCTGCTAGAGGGCATGCTCGCGTTTGTAGTATTAATAGGGCTGCAATATTTTATTACGTGGCTAAGCGTACGCTCATCTAAATTTGCGGCTTTAATAAAAGCAGAGCCCACGCTGTTATTGAGTGATGGTGAATACTGCACGGCGGCACTTAAGTCGCAGCGGGTAACTAAATCAGAAATTCGCGCCGCTATTCGTGGCGCGGGTATATTAGCCATAGAAGATGTAGCCGCCGTGGTGCTAGAAACCGATGGCAGTTTTAGTGTACTAAAGCAAAATAAAAGCGGGTTAAAAACGGCGCTGAGTGATGTAAGCGAGCAATAAAGTAAGGCGCTAGTACTTATATTAATTAAGGCAGGTTTAATACCTGCCTTATTTTTTAGTAAAGCGTATTTTTATTTAGCGTGCTGCTCTAACAAACTAAAGGTAGGTAGGCGCCATTTAAAACGTATTGACGCCATACGTATTTAGTAGCCTGCGACAAGGCTTACAATAATGCTGATGTTGTCATCAATATTGTAATGGTGCAGTGCCAAGTATAAGCAGGCAACCAGTAACGATACACTCGCGTATAGCTCGTTATGTAATACAAGCGGCGCTTGGCGACATATTAAATCGCGCAGTAACCCACCAAATACACCGGTTACAACCGCAGCCACTGCACAAATACCATAATGCAAACCCATATTTAGCCCAACTTGGCAGCCAATAATGCTAAACGCCGCAAGCCCCAGCGCATCTAAGCGCATAAAAATGCCTTTAAATTTAACCACCCATTTAGCCTGCCACGTAGTGACAATACCGGCAATACACGTAATTAATAAATACTCCGGGTGCTGAACCCAGGTAAGGGGGTAATTGCCAAGTAAAATATCTCGCACGCTGCCACCCCCAATTGCCGTTGCACTGGCAACCAGTACAACACCAAACCAATCCATTTTCATTCTGCCAGCGCTAAGTGCGCCGGTCATGGCTTCTGCGGTAATACCAATAATATAAACAACGGTTAGTAGCATGCGATAATCACTTGAAATCTGTGCGTAAAAATAAGGTGAGGATTGTATAGATAAATTAAGTAAATAACGAATGAAAAATCACACTAAAAATGCTTAATTCAGATAGAAATAACTAATGCATAACTCTAGTGTAAACAAGCTGTTAAGTTAAATTGTAATGTAAAGTCAGTAGTAGTAAAACGAAGGACAAATGGCCGTAAATTATAAAATAAAATAGGTCATTATTTGATATTTTTAAACCCAACAGCTAATCATTCATCACATACGCTTAAGTGTTTTTCCAACTATTTAAATTAACCTAATATGAATATTTGGTTGCATCGTCCTAATTTAGGAACGTATACTAACAAGCGTTAACTTAAATGGAATTTGCGTAATTGCAGCTTAATCAGCACAGGTAAATACATGAACAAAGGATTGTTAAAAGCGTGGAATGACGAAAAGGGCTTTGGTTTTATTAAATCAGACACCCAAGCGCACGACACCTTTATACACATTTCAGCGCTCAAACACATGAGCCGCAAGCCAAAAGTGGGCGACACTATTTATTTTGAAGTAGCCACACAACCCGATGGTAAAAGCAAAGCCGTTAATTGCCGTATTGAAGGCGTAGCTGCGCTTAAAATCACGCCTAAAAAATCAATCCATCATCGTGTTGCTAAATCAAATTTTACAAATAGCTTTTTAGGCAAAGCCGCCTCAATTAGCATTATCGCCGTGCTTGGCTTTATCGCAGTAAATAAATACACCCATTATAAAAATAACGAGCAATTTAATAACCACACACCTTTTATTACCAACGCCGATTTAGCCACCTTTGATGAGCAATACCCAAAAATTGTGATTCCGCAAAACACCCATAATTTTACCTGCGATGGCAGGCAGCACTGTAGCCAAATGACTTCACGTGCAGAGGCGGTATTTTTTATAAATAATTGCCCAAATACAAAAATGGATGGCGATAGAGATGGTGACCCGTGTGAGAACGATACAAGGTTCCAAGATTAGTGGTAATTTTTGAAACCGATTAGTTTAAAGTTAAATTTAGGATAGGTTTTACTATGTACTGTATATAAATGCAGTGGTGCGTAATTTGCCTCATAACATTATAAAAAGGCGTTATGGGGTTAAATTACAAAGGCTACTGAGTAGCAATTGTTATTGTCTGATTATAAACGAGTTGTGCGGTGTAATTATCGAAAAAGTAATACGCTTTTTGGGGACTTATAACTCCCCAAAGTCATGTTCAATAAGCTGGAACCGTCAGCATCATTTAATATCTATGAAAGGAATTACCTAAATGAAAATAAAACCTCTATCAATATTAGTTACTTGTACATTGCTACCATCTTTAAATGTGTATGCCGATGACAACTATACCGTTTCTCTGCAACTCCTTGATTCAGAGAAAAAAGAAATTCTTAGTTCATCATCATTAATGTTAGATACTGGATATGATAGTCAAACAAGTAGTAAGTCATACGCAATAACAGAATGTATGGAAACGCTACAAAAGAAAACTAGATCCTTTAAAAGTAAAGAATTCATAGTTGGGTATAGCTATTCAGTAGAGCCTCAAAAAGGGCTTGTCGAGTTTACTGAGTACGGAATCGACGCCTCAAAATATAATGACTATGATAAAAACGAATGTTTTAGAGGTGAAGTAAAACAGATTAAACATACCAAAACGCTAAAAGTTGTTGCTGGAAATAAGAACTTCCAAGAGTTTATATTACCTAGTGGTAATTTTATTAACGTTGCAATCTACAAGTAAAAAGTTGATTAAAACTAGTTGTTAAAACGGGACAAAATACAGCTTGCTGTGTTTAGTTCCTCAACATTTTAGCCAACTATATTATTACCCTTTAATTGGGTATATGGGGCTTAAACTCAGTACTACATTATAATAAGGTGGCTAGGTGAGATTACATGAAATCAAGATCGATAATTTTCGCAAATTAAAAGGTTGTACGATTGGCTTTAGAGACTCGACTTTTCTAATTGGTGCGAATAATGCTGGTAAATCTAGTGTTTTTTCAGCAATTCAACTCTTACATAGTGCTAAAAATGCACTGAGAGAAGATTATTCGAAAACATATAATAAGGAAGAGGATTTGTATGAATATTCTGAAGAGATTGAAATAGTTGCGGAATACCACAATTTACCAGAAGAAGCTAAAGAGTGGGTCGGTTTTAAAGGAAGAATTATTAGAGCTGAAGCCCCTTTACCTGATGAAACCGTAAACAGCATAGTTTACAAAAAGGTTTGGTCTATCAAACTGTCAAAACCAAAAGTTTACATGCTTGAATATCCCAAAGTACCTAAAGAGCAGTTTGTTGCTGCAACGCAAGTATCTGAGTTGGTAGGCGACAGCTTCACAGAGGAGTTTTTGAAAGAATACTTCGATGAGGCTAACTTTACAAAAAAACTAACTATTAAAGCAGTAAAAGAAAAACTTGAAGACTTAACTGAATACTGGGAAGTTCAGGAAGATCAAGAACCAGATTGGGTTGAAAATCCAGGTGGTATTCCTGGTAATGTACTTTCTAAATTACCTCGAATAGTTGTTGTACCAGCTGAATCATGCGTATCTGAATTAACATCAAGCAACGGGGCATTGCACTCTCTTTTAGGTGATTTATTTGAACAGGTGCGGTCTCAGTCGGATAACTATGAACAAGCACAGCGTTTTTTAAATGAATTAGCGTCCGAATTAAATCCAAGTGATACTGAAACTGACTTTGGCAAGTTAATCCAAGAACTAAATGGTATGGTTCACAATTTGTTCCCAGATTCATCTGTCCATGTTTCTGCTGCACTAGATAAACCAGAGAAAACTATTAAACCTCAGTTCTCAGTCGAATTAGAAAGCAATGTAAAAACAGAAGTCTCATACCAAGGTCACGGCATGATTAGAGCAACAGCGTTCCAATTATTAAGGTTTGTACAGGAATTTGTGAATAAAAATGCAGAAAACCCTAGAAGTACAATTTTTTGCTTTGAAGAGCCTGAAATTTATTTGCATCCTTCGGCTTCAAATCAGCTGAGGGATTCGTTGTACGAACTAGCTGGACCTAGTTGTCAAATTGTAGCGACTACTCATTCACCATATATGGTAAATCTTGGTACAGACAAGAGCATTAGCTTAACTAAGTTTTCATATGTCGATGGTGGGTTTACTGGAACTACATCATTCAATCTTGAAAATGCGTTCTCTGATCTTCAAAGGGATGAAAAGCAAAATCTGAAGATGCTTTTAAAAGTTGATGACTATATCTCAAGAATGTTCTTTACAAAAAAATGTATATTTGTGGAAGGAGACACAGAAGAAGTTGTCGTTAGAGAAACAATTAAACGTTTAAGCTCTGAAGATAAAGCTAGGGTTATAGGAAATTGTGAGTTCCTGAGAGCTCGTGGTAAAGCAGTGCTGATTTCGATAGCTAAATACTTAAATGCATTAAATGTTAATTATATCTTTATGCACGATCGAGATGCTGGCACTGAGAGGGCTGAAGCAATGAATGCGCCTATTCTTGCTCAAACAGGCGTAGAGCGCAGAATTATGATCGAAGAGTGTATCGAAGATTTGTTAGGCTATGATACACCATCAGGTGAAAAACCATATAAGGCATATGAGCACATTTCACAAAACTGGGGTGAAGAGTTTAACGAATTACCAGAACGTTGGAAAAGTGTGTTTTTAAAGCTTTGTTCTCCACACTTAGATCATCTAAAACCAGCTCTATAGCTAAGCTTTTGAGAGTGATTTCCAACGATTGGCATTTTCATTCAATCGTTGGGTTACGTGTTTATGAAGGTATGGTTAGGTTTATTGTTAGCGTTGCTCACATCGTAATGTAGTGTAAGATAAAAATTTAGAGAGTCATAATGGACCGTTATCGTGAAAGGCTAATAGCGCATTTAAAAGCTGGTGGGGTCAAAT